>NZ_CP109434.1:0-2500 GCF_036227105.1 Amycolatopsis sp. NBC_01488
CTCCCACAACCCTTCGGCTGCAGTACCATCGGCGCTATCAGGCTTAGCTTCCGGGTTCGGAATGGGACCGGGCGTTTCCCTGACGCTAAAACCACCGAAACACTACGAAACAACACATCTGCTCAACCTAGAGCAGCGTGTGGTGTTTCAGAACCGTAGAGTGGATGCGTAACACCTTCGTAGGCAAGTCCTCGGCCTATTAGTACCAGTCAACTCGACAACACATTACTGTGCTTCCATC
This sequence comes from Amycolatopsis sp. NBC_01488, assembly GCF_036227105.1. NCBI lineage: Bacteria > Bacillati > Actinomycetota > Actinomycetes > Pseudonocardiales > Pseudonocardiaceae > Amycolatopsis > Amycolatopsis sp. NBC_01488. The sequence goes on from NZ_CP109434.1 coordinate 242, forward strand.
TCTGGCCTATCAACCCAATGGTCTCTTGGGGGCCTTAACCCACAAAGGGTGGGATACCTCATCTTGGAACAGGCTTCCCGCTTAGATGCCTTCAGCGGTTATCCCTTCCGAACGTGGCCAACCAGCCATGCCCCTGGCGGGACAACTGGCACACCAGAGGTTCGTCCGTCCCGGTCCTCTCGTACTAGGGACAGCCTTCCTCAAGTATCCTACGCGCGCGGCGGATAGGGACCGAACTGTCTCACGACGTTCTAAACCCAGCTCGCGTGCCGCTTTAATGGGCGAACAGCCCAACCCTTGGGACCTACTCCGGCCCCAGGATGCGACGAGCCGACATCGAGGTGCCAAACCATGCCGTCGATATGGACTCTTGGGCAAGATCAGCCTGTTATCCCCGGGGTACCTTTTATCCGTTGAGCGACACCCCTTCCACCAGGAGGTGCCGGATCACTAGTCCCGACTTTCGTCCCTGCTCGACATGTCTGTCTCACAGTCAAGCTCCCTTGTGCACTTGCACTCAACACCTGATTGCCAACCAGGCTGAGGGAACCTTTGGGCGCCTCCGTTACTCTTTAGGAGGCAACCGCCCCAGTTAAACTACCCATCAGGCACTGTCCCTGAACCAGATCATGGCCCGAGGTTCAGATTCCCAATTCGACCAGAGTGGTATTTCAACAACGACTCCACAGCCACTAGCGTGACCACTTCACAGTCTCCCACCTATCCTACACAAGCCGAACCGAAAACCAATACCAAACTATAGTAAAGGTCCCGGGGTCTTTCCGTCCTGCCGCGCGTAACGAGCATCTTTACTCGTAGTGCAATTTCGCCGGGCCTGTGGTTGAGACAGCCGGAAAGTCGTTACGCCATTCGTGCAGGTCGGAACTTACCCGACAAGGAATTTCGCTACCTTAGGATGGTTATAGTTACCACCGCCGTTTACTGGCGCTTAAATTCTCAGCTTCACCCCCCAAAGGGAGTTAACCGGTCCTCTTAACGTTCCAGCACCGGGCAGGCGTCAGTCCATATACATCGTCTTGCGACTTCGCATGGACCTGTGTTTTTAGTAAACAGTCGCTTTCCGCTGGTCTCTGCGGCCACCCACCCCTAGCCCGAAAAAGGCTTCAGAGTGTTTGGCCCCCCTTCTCCCGAAGTTACGGGGGCATTTTGCCGAGTTCCTTAACCACAGTTCACCCGATCGCCTTGGTATTCTCTACCTGACCACCTGTGTTGGTTTGGGGTACGGGCCGTGCATGCACTCACTAGAGGCTTTTCTCGGCAGCATAGGATCACTCTACTTCGCCTCAAACGGCTACGCATCACGTCTCAACCTATATGGAACACGGATTTGCCTATGTTCCGGCCTACACGCTTACACCAGGACAACCATCGCCTGGCGGAGCTACCTTCCTGCGTCACCCCATCGCTTGACTACTACGAAATCAGGCCCCACGCTCCACACACCCAACTAGGTCCGAAGACTTCGCCGAGCGGCTTCGGGTGGTTAGTATCAAACGCCTCGTCATGGGCGCACATGCTCGGGTACGGGAATATCAACCCGTTGTCCATCGACTACGCCTGTCGGCCTCGCCTTAGGTCCCGACTTACCCTGGGCGGATTAGCCTGGCCCAGGAACCCTTGGTCATCCGGCGGCAGAGTTTCTCACTCTGCATTCGCTACTCATGCCTGCATTCTCACTCCCACACCCTCCACGACTGGCTTCCGCCGCCGCTTCCCCGGATGCAGGACGCTCCCCTACCCATCCACACCACTAGATCGTTCCCTCAAGGAGAACAACCGATGTATTGCATGAATGACACAGCTTCGGCGGTGTGCTTAAGCCCCGCTACATTGTCGGCGCAGGACCACTTGACCAGTGAGCTATTACGCACTCTTTCAAGGGTGGCTGCTTCTAAGCCAACCTCCTGGTTGTCTGGGCAATCCCACATCCTTTCCCACTGAGCACACACTTAGGGGCCTTAGCTGGTGTTCTGGGCTGTTTCCCTCTCGACGACGAAGCTTATCCCCCGCCGTCTCACTGCCACGCTCTCACACTACGGTATTCGGAGTTTGGTTGATTTCGGTAACCCGGTAAGGCCCCTAGACCATCCAGTAGCTCTACCCCCGCAGAGAAACACGTGACGCTGCACCTAAATGCATTTCGGGGAGAACCAGCTATCACGGAGTTTGATTGGCCTTTCACCCCTACCCACAGCTCATCCCCTCAGTTTTCAACCTAAGTGGGTTCGGGCCTCCACG
>NZ_CP109434.1:5645000-5857500 GCF_036227105.1 Amycolatopsis sp. NBC_01488
CCGGAGGTAGCCGGCGTCGGGCTGGTTCCCCCAGAGGTACGGGTGGGAGATGTTGAAGATCGGCAGCTCCTTGCCGAAGATCCGGTAGGAGATGCCGTCCCACTGCTGCCCGGTGCTGCAGCCGGCGTAGTTGTTGACGAAGAAGTCCGGCGCCGGCAGCTTGGCGGCGAGCACCTCCTGGTCGTGCACGCCGACGACGCCGGTCTGGTCGCCTTCGGTGCCCTGCAAGGTGAGTACGGAACAGCCGAGGTGCGTCCGCGAGTACGAGCAAAGCTCGGAGTTGTAGCCGTACTCCGCTCCGGCCAGCTGCGCCGGACCCTCCAGCCGTTGCGCGGCCAGGCGGGCTGCGAACGCCTCGCCGTGGCACCACGCCAGGCCCGCGGCCTGGAAGATCGGGTTCAGCGCGCCGCCGTTGTACCAGACGATCTGCTTGCCCCGCTCCCGTGCGGTGAACAGATCCTCCCAGTAGTCCGTGATCATCTGGCCGCCCCGGCGGGTCACGCCCAGCCGGTTGCTCTTGTCCTCTACGGGCTTTTCGATGGTTTCCGACATTCGTCCTCCTGGGTGGTGGTCTCAGACCCGGACCGGCCGCCGCCGCCGGGCGCGTTCGACCACGGCTTCGATCCGGGTGCGGAAGGTTTCCAGCGGCATGCCTTCGTGCTCGGTTTCCAGCTGGAGCTGGGGAATGCCGGCGGCTTCGAGACTCTTCCGAAGTTCGGGGTAATAGAGCATGTGGGGCTCGCAGAACTTGGGCATGAGGTGGATGACGGCTTCGGCCCCGTTGTGGCGGACGGCGTCGACGAGGTAGGTGTCCCAGTCGACGTCCTGCTGGACGCGGGTCGGGCACGGGATGGTGACGTTGCGCCGCGCGTACCATTCGCCCAGAGCCTGCACCGGATCGCCGTCCTCGGCCACGTCCGTGGAGACGTACCGCCGACCGTAGTAGAGGTCGTCGTCGACGACGATCGCGCCGCTGTCCTCGATGACTACGAGCAGCTCACGCCGGGGCGCGTGGCACAGGTGGCCGGACAGGTGCACCCGCACCCGGTCGTCCCGTTCGGCGGCACGAGGTTCCGCCAGCACCGCGGCGAGGAGCGCGTGGTGCTCGCCGGGGTCCATGACCATGCTCGACGCGATGATGTCCTGGAGCTCGACCGGGCTGAAGGCGGCGTTGCCCGCACTGCGCTCGTCGAGCAGCCGGCGCATGAGCCGGCGGTCGCGGTTGTACGCCTCGATGCTCGCGCGGAGCGCTTCGGGTTCGACCGGGTTTCCGGTGAACGCCTCGACTTCCGCCCGGATCCGCCGCATCGTCTCGGCGATCTTGTCCGACGCCCACGGGTCGTTCATGGACGAGTTGAGCATGCCCAGGAAGACGGTCGTGTCCGGCTGCACCGCGCGCACGATGTCGGCGGCGCCGATCAGCTGGACGCAGTGGTCGGCCGTGAAGATCCCGTCGTAGACCGCCAGCCGGCCGGTCGCCGCCTGGTCGGCGAGGTTGCGGGTGTAGCCGCAGTAGAACTCCGCCAGCAGCGCGCGGCCTTCGGTGATCGGCTGCTGGTCGTCCGGGACGATCACCGGCAGTGCGCACGCCGCGTGCCCGAGTTCGCGGGGGAAGTTCATCGGCAGCACGCCCAGCACCGCCGCACCCGGGTGCTCGGACCGCCACCGCGCGATGTACGCACGCGGATCGCGTGCCGCCGCCACCAGTCGGGTCATGGCTGCCGCGTCGATCATCAGCGTGGTTCCTCTCGTGGGCGATACGGGATACTCTACGCATCGAGTAACTCAATCGCAATCGCCGTAGAGTATTGGAGTGCATCGCATGCAGCCGATCGCCAACCGCTACACCCGGCTCGTGGGCATCGACCACCCGATCGTCCAGGAAGGACTCGGGCCGTTCCGCACGCCCCGGCTGGCCGCCGCCGTATCGGAAGCCGGGGGACTGGGCACGGTTTCCATGCCCGGCATGCCCGAAGACATCGCGGCCGGCGCCCGGACGTTCCGCGAGCACATCCTGGAGTGCGCCTCCCTCACCGACCGGCCCTTCGCGGTGAACATCCCGGTCGGAGTCGACAGCAACGGCGACGTGCTCCCGTTCACCGACAGCTATCTCCGCACCGCCCTAGAAGTGCGCGAGGCCGAACCCGAGGTCGCGCGGCGGCTGCGCGTGATGACCACGTCGGCCGGCTTCCCGGGGAGGTACGTCTCGCTGATCAAGGACGCCGGAATGGTCCACCAGCACAAGGTGGGCTCGACGCGACAGGCCGTGAAGGCGGCCGAAGCCGGCGTCGACGTCGTGATCGCGGCGGGGTTCGAAATGGGCGGCCATGCACCGAGCAAGGCGGTCCACACCTTCGTGCTCGTGCCGAACGTGACCGAAGCCGTCGATGTCCCGGTCCTGCTCACCGGCGGGGCCCGCGACGGCCGGGGGCTCGCCGCGGCGCTCGCCCTCGGTGCCGACGGGGTCGCGATGGGGACGAGGTTCATCACCAGCACGGACAACTCGGACTGGCACCCGGCGTACCTCCAGGCCCTGCTGGACGCGCGGGAAGGCGACGACGTCGCGTTCGAAGGTGTCTACGGCCCGTGCCGCGGCCTCCGCAATGCCGCGTCGCAAAGCCTCGCCGACCACGCCGGAACCGACCCGGTCGAGCTGACCCGGTGGAAGATCGAGTCGATGCAGCGCGCGCAGACCGAAGGCGACACCGTGAACAGCCTGGTGATGACCGGTCAGGTGGCGGCCGGGATCACCGACCTCATCACGGTCGCCGAGTTCGTGCCTCGCATGGCCGCCGAGGCGGCCGAAGTCCTGCGGTCCCTGGCGTCGTAGCCCGGTGTCAGTCCGGGATGTGGTGGTGCACCGTCGCGACCACGCACGGTTTGCCCGCCCGGTTGGCGCCCGTGACCCGGGTGACGGCCATCCGCCGGCCGGCGGTCACGACGTCGGCCCGGAAGGTGGCGATCTCCCCGTGCGGGAGCGGGCGCGGGTAGGTGGCCGTCAACGACGCCGGGACGAAGTCCGGCCGCGCGAGCGCCGCGCCGGCCGTGAGTTCGGCCAGCCACAACGAGATCCCGCCGTGCAGCGTGCCGATCGGGTTGACCAGGTCGTCGCCGACGTCGACCCGCAGCTCGGCGCGTCCGTCCGCGGCGGACACCTGTTCGCGGATCTTGTCGAGGAGCCCGGCGGTCGGCGTGCCGGTGGGCCGGCCCTCGGGCGGCGGCCCGGAAAGCTCTATGTAGCGTCCCCACTGGCGGCAGCGGGACACCAGCCGGCCCTGCTCGTCGAAGATCGATCCCTCGGCGAGGCCCGCTGCCGACGTCGTGTGCACCGTTCGCCCCTCGGCGCGCAGGGTCGTCCCGTCGACGGGTGGCAGCTGGAAGAAGTCGAGGGAAATCTCGGCGCTCACTGACCAGAGTCCCGCGGGCGCGCCCACGATCAGGGCGTACCCGAGGACGTTGTCCGCGAGCACGCCCAGCGAACCCGCGCTGCTCGACCACGGCCCGGTGGTCATCTCGGCCCGGACTCCGTCGTCGAAGACCGTGACCGCGAACAAGGCTTCCGGGCCGCCGCCCACGACGACTGCAGCTGGTGGATTCAACGAGATTCCCTTGGTGATCGTGAGCGGGTCAGACGGCGTTCAGCTCGCCGAAGCGGCGCCGGACGATCGGCGTCCACTCCGCGCGGAAGGCTTCGATCCGCCGGGCCACCCGCCGGCCGACCCAGTCGGGCAGCAGCGCCTCCGGGAGCTGCGGATCCACCCGCGGGAACTCCTGCCACTCGCTGACCAGCCGGATGTGGGCGGTCAGGATCTCGTCGTCGCCGTCCGGGCGCAGGTCGTTCATGGCCGCCCAGACCTCCTCGTACCGGGTCCGCAGCGCGTCGAGGTCCCAGCCCCGCGCCACGATCTCCTCGCGGGGGAGCCCCACCGCGTCCAGATTGCCGGTGAAGGCGACCGTGTGCTGCCGGAGGTCCAGTTCGTCGAGGAGCCGGCCGACCTCTCCGGCGCGTTCGACGTGCGGGGTCAGCCACAGCCCGGGCACGGGGTTCCCGAATCCGGCCCAGGTGAGCCCGGCGTACAGCGGACGCCGGGCGCTGCGCAGCGACTGCGGGATGCTGGTCCACAGCGCCAGCCAGGTGCCGTCCCAGCTGCTGAAGGGGTCGCTCAGCGAGTAGACGCGACCGGACCCGGTCTCGAAGATGTGGATCAGCTTGTCGCTCAACGTCCAGCGGACTTCGCGGCCGTGGCGCTCCGGGACGATCCACTCGGAACCCGACGCCCGGGCGATGGCCTGCCGCGCGGTCTGCTCTTCGAAGCCCGCCGCTTTGAGGATGTGCACCAGCGTCGCGGTCCAGACGGGCTCCTCGGTCGGCCACACCAGCTCACCGAGGATCGTGATCAGCAGTGACCGCGCGCTTCCGTGCGCGAGCGCCGAGTCGGTCGACGGCGTCTCGAGGGCCCCAGGGGTCGGCATGGCTGGAGATTCTACAGGCCGTGTGACCGGATTCGCAGCCGTGTATGGCGAACACCTCAGGCGGCGGAGATCCCGCCGTTCACGCTGATGGCCTGGCCGGTGAGCTTCGCGGCCGCGGGGCCACCCAGGAAGACGATGAGCGCGGCGAGGTCGGCCGGCTCGGCGACACCCAGGTGCGCCTGGCTCGCGGCCTTCTCGAACAGCTTCTTGCTGAACCCGTCCCGCAGGACGTTGTCGGCGGTCGGCGTGCCCGAGATCAGGGACGGCGTCACGGCGTTGACGCGCACCCCGTCGCGCTTCGCCTCGATGGCGGTGACCCGCGAGAACATCACGATGGCCGCCATCGCGGCGCCCAGCACGGCCTCCCCTGGGGTAGCCACCTTGGCGGCGTCGGACGCGATGTTCACGATGCTGCCCCCGCCCTGCTCCCGCATCAGCGGCAGGACCGCCCGGGTCAGGTGCATCGGCGGGAGCGCCTGCCGGGTCAAGATCCCCTCGACGTCGGCCTGCGGGGTCAGGTGCAGTAGTTCCGGCCGATAGGTGGCGGTCGTCGAGTTCACCAGCACGTCGATGCCCGCCAGGGTCCGGTGCGCCTCGGCGACGGAGGCGTTGACCTGGGCGAGGTCTTCGGCGTCGGTGGGGATGAACACCACCTCGGCGGCCGGGTGCCGCTCCAGGACGCGTTCGCGGGCGAGCTTCCCGCGCTCGGTGTTGCGGGCGAGCAGGGCGATGCGCCGGACGCCGGCGTCCGCGAAGGCCAGCGCGGTGGCCAGTCCCACGCCGGAGGTGCCGCCGGTGATGACGACGGCGGAGTCGGGGTAGTCGCGGACGAGCGGCATGGATACCTCCGGTGATCTGCTGATCAACTACGTATGATGCAACCTCATTGCTGAGTCTGTCATATAAATTCCGGTCAGACCATTCCTATTGTCGGACCGTCGAGGTAGTGTCCGGTGGCCCCGGTCACACCACGTACAAAGGAGTAAGGGATGGGCGGCGTGCGGGTTCTCGAAACGTCCTACTGGCCGGCCGAGCCGGGCGAGGTGCACGACGTCACGGTGTGCGACACCCTGCGGCACGCCGCGGCGACCGTGCCGGACCGGGTGGCGCTGGTCGACTGCGCGAAGGATCCCGGCGCGCGGAAGTCGTGGACCTACGCCGAGTTCCTCGCCGACGCCGAGCGCGTCGCTCAGGCGCTGCTGGAGAAGTTCGAGCCCGGCGACCGGATCGCCGTCTGGGCCCCGAACAGCGCGGCGTGGATCGTCCTGCAGCAGGGCGTGGCGCTGGCGGGCATGGTGCTCGTGGCGCTCAACCCCGCCTACCGGGCCCGGGAAGTCGGCTTCGTGCTCCGCCAGTCCGGGGCCGTGGGCATGTTCTGCCCCGCCGGCCACCGCGGGTTCGACATGCGCGGCATGCTCGACGACATCCGCGGCGAGACCCCGGAGCTCCGGGAGATCGTCACGTTCGACGACTGGGACGCGTTCGTCGCGAGCGGTGACCCGGCGCGCGAACTGCCCGTCGTGCGTCCGGGGGACGTGCTCCAGATCCAGTACACCTCGGGGACCACCGGCTTCCCCAAAGGGGCGATGCTGCACCACAAAGGACTCGTGAACGAGGCCCGGCACGTGGCCGAGCGGGCCGGGATGGCCGATGGCGGCGTGTACGTCAACGCGATGCCGATGTACCACATCGGCGGCGGCGCGGTGACCTCCCTCGGGGCGTGGGCCAAGCGCGGCACGTTCGTCATCCTGCCCAGGTTCGACCCCGGGCTGCTGCTCGAGGCGTTCGAGACCTACCGCGGCACGCACACCCTGGTGGTCCCGACCATGCTGATCGCGCTGCTGGACCACCCCGATCTCGTGACCCGCGACCTGTCGAGCCTGCGGACGATCATGAGCGGCGCGGCGGCGGTGCCCGCGGCGCTCGTGCGCAAGACGCAGGCCGCGCTCGGCTGCCAGTTCAGCATCCTCTTCGGACAGACCGAAGCCCACGGCGTCGTCAGCCAGACCCGGGTCACCGACACCCCGGAGGACCAGGCGGAGACCGTCGGCCAGCCGCTCCCGCAGCTCGAGGTCAAGATCGCCGACCCGCTGACCGGCGTCCCGGTGCCGCTGCACGAGAGCGGTGAGATCTGCTGCCGCGGCTACCAGAACATGCTGGGGTACCACGGCATGGCCGCGGAGACGGCGGCGGCGATCGACGCGGACGGCTGGCTGCACATGGGCGACATCGGCGCCATGGACGAGCGCGGCTTCCTCAAGATCCGCGGCCGCAGCAAGGACATGATCATCCGCGGCGGGATGAACATCTACCCCGCCGAGATCGAAGGCACGCTCCAGGAACACCCCGCGATCGAATACGCCGCGGCGATCGGCGTGCCCGACGCGACGTGGGGCGAGCAGATCGGCGCGGTGCTTCAGCTCCGGGCCGGGTTCGAGCGCCCGTCGGTGGAGGAGCTGACCGGCTTCCTGCGGTCCCAGCTCGCGCCGCACAAGACGCCGGTGTTCTGGGCGTTCGTCGACGAACTGCCGGCGACCCCCAGCGGCAAGATCCAGAAGTTCGTCCTCCGCGAGCGCGCCGAGCAGGGCTCGCTCACCTTCGACGTCATCCGGTCGACGAGCGCGACCACCCGCTGACCCCGGTTCGAGTGGAGTTGACATGGCAGCACCCAGTCCCCGTCGGGCGGCCTCGGCCGCGTTCCTCGGCTCCGTCGTGGAGTACTACGACCTCGTCATCTACGGCACCGCTTCGGCGCTGGTGTTCGGAAAGCTCTTCTTCCACGGCGCCGGCCCGCAGGTGGCGCTCGTGCTGTCCCTGGCGACGTTCGCCAGCGGCTACCTCGTCCGCCCGCTCGGCGGCCTGCTCTTCGGCTACATCGGCGACCGGCGCGGCCGGCGCACGGCGGTGCTCCTGACGATCGCGCTGATGGGCGTCGCGACGGTCCTCGTCGGCCTGCTGCCCGGCTACGAAGCGATCGGTCCACTGGCGCCGGTGCTGCTGGTGGTGCTCAGGCTCGGTCAGGGGCTGGCCGTCGGCGGCGAGCTCGGGGGAGCCGTGCTCATCTCGGTCGAGCACGCCCCCGCAGGCAAGCGCGGCTTCTACGGCAGCTTTTCGACGGCGGGTGCCCAGGCCGGCACCGTCCTGGCGACCGCGGTGTTCGCGCTCGTCACGCTGCTTCCCCAGGCCCAGCTCGAATCCTGGGGCTGGCGGGTCCCGTTCCTGGGCAGCGCCTTGATCGTCCTGGTCGGCCTGCTGCTGCGCTACGGCCTGGAAGAGACGCCCGACTTCGTCGCGTCCGGCGAGCGAGCCAGGCCGATCCGCACCGCGCTCACGCGGTATCCGCGCGCCATCCTCGGCATCGTCCTCGTGATGGCCGGGATGATGTCGATCTGGTACGTCCTCACCATCTACAGCCTCAGCTACGCGGTGAACACCGCCGGGGTCGACCGCACCACGATGCTGTGGGTCATCACGGTTGCGACGTTCCTCGTCGTCGTGATGAATCCGGTGTGGGGCGCGCTGTCGGACCGCGTGCACCGCGGCCGCCTGCTGGCCGCCGGCCTGCTGGTGGAAGGCGGCCTGCTGGCCGTTTACTTCGTGGCGCTGGACAGCCGCAGCGTGCCGTTCATCTTCGGCGCTCTGCTCGCGGTCGCCGGACTCGGCCACGCGGCCGCGAACGGGATTTTCCCGGCGTTCATCGTGGACTGCCTGCCGACCGAGGTCCGCTACACCGCGGGATCTCTCGGCATGCAGGTCGCCGGAGTGATCGCCGGCTTCGCGCCGCTGACCGCGGTCGCGCTCGAAGACTCCGTGTTCGGGATCTGGACGATCATCGTCGTCTGCCTCGCGCTGTGCGTCGCCGGCGCGGGCGCCGCCCTCGCCCTGTACCGGTCGCGGGAAACGCTGCCGGCGGCCGTGCCGGTGGCCGTCGCGGTGGAGTCGTGAACCGCAGGTCCGAACCGGTGCGGCGCCGGCTGACCTCGCTCGCGGACGTCGCGGCCGTCGAATCGTGCCCACCGGAGGACCTGCGTCCCGCCGACACGATCCTCGGGTGCCTGTCCGCCGCGGCCGCCCTTGACCCGGAGAAGCCGGCCATCGTGCTCGTCGAACCACCGGATTTCCTTGCCCCGGCGCGGATCGTGACCTACCGGGAGCTGGTGCGCGAGGTCGAGCTGTCGGCTCGCCTGTTCCGCGCCTGCGGTGGCGTCATCGCGTTGATGCTGCCGATGGTGCCCGAAGGGCTGACCGCGCTGTGGGGTGCGGCTACGTCGGGCGTCGCCGTGCCGCTCAACCCGTTCCTCGAACCCGCGTCCCTGCACCGGATCCTGAACGAGGTCGGCGCGACGACGCTGGTGACCACCCCGGAGATCGCCGAGGGCAAAGAAGATCCGCGTGACCACGTGCCGAGCCTGCGACACGTGTTCCACGTCGGCGACGACTTCGCCGCCGCCGTCCGCGCGCACGAGGACGACGTCCAGGTCTTCGACCCCGATCCCGACCGGATGGTCATGGCGATGCCGACCGGCGGCACCACCGGCACCCCGAAGCTCGTGCGGATGACCCAGCGCGGGCAGCTCACCGTGGCGTGGAACGTCGGCGCCCTGATGGGTTCGGAGCGCGCCGGCGTCGTCGGGCACGGGATGCCGAACTTCCACTGTGGAGGGTCGCTTTCCCTGGGCCTGCGCGCGATGCTGTTCGGCCAGACCCTGCTCACGCTCACCACGGCGGGGTTCCGTTCGCGCGAGGTCGTGGCGTCCTTCTGGGACATCGCCCGCCACTACCGCATCACCTCCCTGCTGGCCACGCCGACGACGGCGCGAGCCATCCTGGACGCGGGCGGCGACGCCGAAGGGCACTGCTTGGCCGACTTCCACGTCGGCGGCAGCCAGCTGCCGGTCGCGCTCGCCACGGAGTTCCACGACCGCTTCGGCGTGTGGCTGCGGGAAAACTGGGGCATGACCGAACTGCACGGCACGATCACCGGGCACTACAACGACGGCACCCGCCCGCGGATCGGGTCCGCGGGCCGGGCGTTGCCGCACTTCCGCGTCCGTGCGGTCGAACTCGACGGGGCCGGCGGAGTCGTCCGCGAATGCGCGCCCGGCGAGCGTGGCGCGCTGGTCATCGGCGGACCGTCCGTGACCGACGGATACCTCGACAGCGCGCAGGACGCCGCGCTCCACGTCCGCTACGAGGGCACTCGGTGGGCCGATACCGGCGATCTGGGCACCGTCGACGAGGACGGCTATGTCTGGATTTCCGGCCGGGCCAAGGACCTCATCATCCGCGGCGGCCACAACATCGATCCCGGGCAGATCGAGGAGGCGCTGTCCCGCCACCCGGACGTGAGCATGGCGGCGGCGGTCGGGCGGCCCGCCGCAGGCAAAGGCGAGGTGCCGGTGGCCTACGTCGAGCTGAAGAACGGAGCCGCGGCGCGACCGGAAGCGCTGCTGGCCTTCTGCCGCGCGCACGTGCAGGAGCGGGCCGCCGTGCCGGTCGAGGTCGTCGTGCTGGAGCGGCTACCGGTGACGCCGGTCGGCAAGGTCGCCAAACCGGCGCTGCGCCGGGACGCGTTGCGCCGGGAGATCCGGGCGCTGGTCGCCGAGCTGTCGGGCCGCGAGCACGACCACGGCGTGCACGTCGAAGACTCCGGCCCCCGGCCACGCGTGATCGTCTCGCTGCCGGAAGGCGGTCGGGGATTCGCTGACCTGCTGAGCAGCCGGCTGGCGGCCTACGAATTCCTGAGCGAAGTCCGGGTCGGCTGACTCTTGCTCTAAAAGGTCAGTCCATTATATCGTTCGACCAGTTTCAGTGTGGTGTGGATCACTGATGGTCGGAAGGGCTGCCGATGACGCACGCGATCTCCGTTCACGACCGGTACGCCGAGGCCGACATCAAGGCCTTCTACGAGGCCGGGTTCTGGCGTCCGGAAGGCCTTTCCGCCCTGTTGGACGGCCAGGCCGAGGCTCGCGGCGGCAAGGTGTTCGTCTCCGACGGCACGAGTGAACTCACCTACGCCGACCTCCGCGACCAGGCACTGGCTCTGGCCGGCGGGCTGGCCGGGCTCGGCGTCGGCCACGGCGACCGGGTCGCGGTGCAGCTGCCCAACTGGACCGAGTTCTTCGCGGTCGCCGCGGCGGTCAGCCGCCTCGGCGCGGTGCTCGTGCCGATCATGCCGATCTACAGGGCCGAGGAGGTCGGCTACGTCCTGCGGCACTCCGGCGCCAAGGCGGCGGTCACCTGCCGCGAGTTCAAGGGGTTCGACCACCTCGCGATGTTCACCGCGCTGCGGGAGGACTGCCCGGACCTGGCGGCGATCGTGGCGGTCCGCGGTGACGGCGACGTCCGGCTCGACGACCTCTATCGGCCCGGCGCCGAGCTGGGCCCGGCGCCGTCGCCGGACGACGGCTTCCTCATCGTCTACACCTCCGGCACGACCGCGCGGCCGAAGGGGTGTTTCCACACCTTGAACACCGTGCGCGCCAGCGCCGCCGCGATCGCGCGCAGTGTCGGCTACGGCGAGGACGACGTCCAGTTCGGACCGTCCCCCGTCACCCACAGCACCGGGCTCGCGACCAGCTTCCTGCTGCCGCTGCTGACCGGCGCCGCCTCGCACCTGATGGAGGCCTGGGATCCGGCCGAAGCGTGGCAGCGGATCGCGAAGTACGGCTGCACCGCCGCCGTCACCGCGACGCCGTTCCTGCAGATGCTCATGGGCGCCTACGACCCGGACCGGCACGACGCGGCCAGCCTGCGCCTGTGGGTCTGCGCGGGCTCGCCGATCCCGGGCTCCGTCGTCCGGCGCGCGGGGGAGCAGTTCGCCGGCTGCCGGGTCCTGAGCCTCTACGGCCGCTCGGAAAACTTCCTCACCACCATGTGCACGCTCGACGACGCCCCGGACCGGTCGGCGACGTCCGACGGCTCCGCGATCGCCGGGGCGTCGGTGACGATCGTCGACGAACTCGGCGAGGAAGTACCGAGAGGCACCCAAGGTGACATCACGTACCGAGGTCCGAGTCACATGCTGGAGTACTACCGGGACCCGGAGCAGACGGCCGCGTTGTTCACCGCCGACGGCCGGTCGCGCTCGGGCGACCTCGGCGTGATGGACGCCGACGGCTACGTGCGCGTCACCGGGCGGCTCAAGGACATCGTCATCCGCGGCGGGCTCAACATCAGCGCCCGAGAGCTCGAGGAATTGCTCGTCGAGCACCCGCGGGTCGCCGCCGTCGCCGTCGTCGGGATGCCCGACGAACGGCTGGGGGAACGCGTTTGCGCCTATGTCGTCCCGGCCGGTGAGCCGCCGTCGCTCGCCGACTTGACGGACTACCTGCGCTCGAAGGACGTCGCGACCCCGAAGCTGCCCGAACGGCTCGAGCTGCTCGACGAACTGCCGATGACGGCGACCGGGAAGGTGCGCAAGCACGTGCTGCGCGACGACGTCCGGCGGAAGGTCACTCCAAAGTAGACAGTCCGGTCGTCGCGTACCCGGTGATCAGATCGGCCAGCGACGGGGTATTCGCCAGCGCGGTGGGCCAGTAGGCGACCGAGAAGATGACGCCGAGGCAGGCCTGCGTGCCGGCCGCGACCTCGGCGGGACTCGCCCCGGGGAAGCGCCGGGCCACCGTGGCTTCCCAGCGGGCGAGGTACTGGCGGCGGCGCCGGTCGAACTGGCGCTTCCACGGCTCGACCAGCGAGCGGTCCTCGCGCTGGTAGACGTTCACCAGGTGCCGGTGGGAGAGGGTGAACCCGACGTGGTGGCGGATCAGCCGGTCCAGGTCCTCGGCCGGGTCGTCGTGCACCGGCGCGGTGGCGCTGAGCAGCTCGTCGAGCGCTTCGTTGAACAGCGAGGCGAGGATTTCGTCCTTGCCGGAGAAGTGCCGGTAGAGCGCGGGCCCGCTGAGCCCGGCCCGCTTGCCGAGTTCGTCGACGCCGACCCCGTGGAAGCCCTTCTCGAAGAAGACGGCAGCGGCCGTATCCAGGATCTTGCGCTCCCTGTCCACCCGCCGAACCTAACACAGGATTGTGAACGATCGTTATTGTCGGGCTACCATCGGCAGCGACTCCCGATCGCGACGAGAGGGGCACGACGACGTGCGCGCACACCTGCCGGGCTCGCGGCCGTGACCACTCATGGCCGGGCCTCCGAGCTGCTCACGAGGGTGCGGAACGCCCTGGAGCGAGCCGGGGCCCCGTCGGCCAGAGCGAGCGATCCGGAGTCCGCCGAAGTCGCCCTGACCGCCGCCGCGGGAGAGCTGAGCGAGCGGCTGACGGCGGGAACCGCGGATCCGGCTGGGACCGGCGCGTTGCTGGCGGAGGTCTACGCGCTGCGGCACGAACTGAGCGAGTTCCGCGAGGGCGAGCGGGCGCGGCGCCGGGCGGCACTCGACGCGAGCCTGGCCCGGCTCGGCGCGGTGACGGACTCCGACGAGCTGCTCGACCGGGCGTGCGAGGCGGTCGTCGAGGGCTGCGGGTTCGGCCGGGTGATGCTGTCGCGGGTGGACGGCTCGCTGTGGCGGCCGTGGAAGTCCTACGCGGTCGGCGACCGGGAGGCGGAACGGACGTTCCGCGAGTGGATCACCGCGATCCCGGAGATCCGCCTCGACAACATGCTGCTGGAGACCGAGATGGTCCGCAAACGGCAGCCAGCCCTGGTCACCGACCCGGCGCACGACCCGCGGGTGTACCGGCCGCTCCTGCGTGCGTCGGCGCTCACGTCGTACGTCGCGGCGCCGCTCCTGCCCACCGGGCGCGTCATCGGGTTCCTGCACGCCGATCACGTCGACAGCCCCGTGACCGCGCTCGACCGGGACCTGCTGTGGGCCTTCGCGCTCGGCTTCGGCCGGCTCTTCGAACGGGCCGTGCTCCTGACGCGGCTGCGGGTGCAACGCGAGCAGGTGCGGGTCGCGATGCGGACCGTCGAAGCGGTCCTGGACGACCTGGCGTCCGCCGAGATCGACCTGACCCGGCACGCCGCCGTCGCCGAACTGCGGCCGTCGCGCACGCGGCCGCGCTCGTCGGCCGCGCTCGAGGCACTGCTCACCGGGCGCGAGCGCGAGGTGCTCGCGCTCATGGCGACCGGGGCGACCAACAACCGCATCGCCGACGAGCTCGTCATCACCAGCGGCACGGTGAAGTCGCACGTCAAGCGCATCCTCCGCAAGCTGGGCGCGGAAAACCGGGCGGAGGCGATCTCGCAGTACCTCCGGCTGACCATGGCCGATCCCTCTTGAGCGCGCCTCCGACTTGAGGTCTAATGGTCAGACCGTAATTGAGGAGGTCTGGCGTGCGTGCGGTGGTGCTGCGGGAGTTCGGGTCGACGGGGTGCCTGCGGCCGGCGGAGGTGCCCTCTCCGGCCGGGCGGCCGGGCGAGGTGGTCGTCCGGTTGCGGGCGAGTGCGCTGAACTGGCACGACGTCCTGGTCCGGCAAGGTCGCTATGGCTCGCCCCTGCCGCACGTCCCCGGAGCCGACGGTGCGGGAGTGCTGGACACCGGCGACGAAGTCGTGATCCTGCCGTCGCTGGGCTGGGGTGCCGGCGAGGCCGCTCCAGCGTCCGGCTTCGAGATCCTCGG
Source organism: Amycolatopsis sp. NBC_01488 (assembly GCF_036227105.1). Classification (NCBI taxonomy): domain Bacteria; kingdom Bacillati; phylum Actinomycetota; class Actinomycetes; order Pseudonocardiales; family Pseudonocardiaceae; genus Amycolatopsis; species Amycolatopsis sp. NBC_01488. Next base: position 5,659,047 of record NZ_CP109434.1, read on the forward strand.
CGACCACCGGCCCGGTACGTACGCCGAGGCGGTCTCGGTGCCGGCGGAGAACGTCGTCCCCAAGCCTCGTGGCTACAGCTGGGCCGAAGCGGCAGCACTGCCGTTGGTCGGCGTGACAGCTTTCCGGGCCTTGTTCACGCGAGCCGGGCTGCGAAGTGGTGAGTCCCTGCTGGTGCTCGGCGCGGGCGGCGGCGTCGCCACGACCGCGGTGCTGCTGGGTGCGGCGGCCGGGGCGACCGTCTGCGTGACGTCGTCTTCGGACGCGAAGATCGAGCAGGCGCGGGAGATCGGTGCCACCGCGGGTGTCCGGTACACCGAACCGGATTGGCCGACCGCGGCCCGCGAACTCACCCCAGGTGGCTTCGACGTCGTCCTCGACCCGGTCGGAGCGTGGCAGGACTCGCTGCGGGCGCTCAAGCCCGGCGGGCGGCTGGTCGTGCTCGGGGCGTCGCGCGCCGAGCAGGTGCCGCTCGACGTGCGGTCGTTCTACTTCGGGCAGTTCAGCCTGCTCGGCACGACCATGGGCAGTCCCCGCGACTTCGCCGCGCTGCTGGCTTTCCTGGCGGAGCACGACGTTCCGCCGCCGGTCGTCGACCGGACGTTCCCGCTCGACGAGGCCGCGGCCGCGCACGAGTACCTCGAAAGCGGTGACGGCTTCGGCAAAGTCGTCCTGACGCACTGAAGGAGCACGCATGCCGGAACTGGTGCGCTATCGGACCGACGAAGAGGGCGCCGCCTGGGTGACCCTCGACGACCCGAAGACCCGCAACGCGCTGAGCGACGAACTCCTCGACGAACTCCTGGCCGCGCTGGAGACGGCGAAGGCCGACGACGGAGTGCGGGTCGTCGTGCTGGAGTCGTCGCACGAACGGATCTTCTCCTCCGGCGGCAACCTGAAGGCGTTCGCCGACGACCGGCCGCCGATCGCCAAGTACGCCGGGCTGGACCGGTTCCCGCGGCTGTTCAAGCTCATCGCCGCCCTCGGCAAGCCGGTGCTCTGCGCGGCCGGCGGCGACGTCCTCGCCGGGGCGTTCGGGCTCGCGCTCGCCTGCGACCTGGTCGTGGCCAAGGAGTCCGCGCGGTTCGGCTGCCCCGAGATCAACGTCGGCGCGTTCCCGTTCATGATCTCCGCGCTCATCTTCCGCAACGTCGGCCGCCTGAAGGCCAACGAGCTGATGATGCTGGGGGACACGGTCTCCGCCTCGGAAGCGGCAGCGCTCGGAGTCGTCAACAAGGTCGTCCCCGACGCCGAGTTCGACGAGACCGTGCGGGCTTGGGCGCATCGCGTCGCCGGGAAGTCACCCCTGCTGATGAAGCTGGGCAAAGACGCTCTGGCCTCGACGCGCGACCTGGACCTCGGCAAAGCCCTGGATGTGCTGCAAGCCCAGCTGGCCCTCGCGTTCACGACGGAAGACCTGGTCGAGGGCGTGCGGGCGTTCCGGGAGAAGCGCGAACCGGTGTGGCAACGGCGTTGACGTTTTGGTCCAACCATATTACCGTCGAACCAGAATCGCCGAGATCGAGGATGATCGCCGATGATGACGGTCCACGACCGCTACTCCGCCGAAGAAATCCGGCAGTACTACGCGACCGGCCGCTGGCGCCGGGAAACCCTCTCCGACCTGCTGGACGCCCAGGCCGCCGAACGCCCGGACAAGGTCTTCCTGACCGATGACACCGAATCCCTCACGTTCGCGCAGCTGCGGGACAGCGTCCTGCGGCTCGCGATCGGCCTGCGGGAGCGGGGAATCCGCGCCGGGGACCGCGTCTGCGTCCAGCTGCCGAACTGGGTCGAGCTGGTGCAGGCCGCGGCGGCGTTGTCGCGCCTCGGCGCGATCATGGTGCCGATCATGCCGATCTACCGGCGCGACGAAGTCGGCTTCATCGCGCAGAACGCCGGCGCGCGCATGGTGATCACGGCCGAGACGTTCAAGGCGTTCGACTACGCCGGCATGTACCGCTCGCTCGGCCTCGAGCAGGTCGTCGTGGTGCGCGGCGGCGGACCCGCTGGGACAACGGCGTTCGAGTCGTTGTTCGCCGACGTCGACCCCGCCGCCGCTGCGGCCGAACTCGGCCCGGCCGCGGATCCCGACGACCCCTTCGTCATCGTCTACAGCTCCGGGACGACGTCGCGGCCCAAGGGCTGCGTCCACACGTTCAACACCATGGCCTGCGGTTCGCGGCTGCTGGCGACGGCGTTCGGTTACACCGCCGACGACGTCCAGTTCGGGCCGTCCCCGATCACCCACACGACCGGCCTGGTCACCAGCGTCTTCCTGCCGCTGATGCACGGCGCCGGCTCGCACCTCATGGCCGCGTGGGAACCGCGCGCCGGGGCGGAGCACATCCGCCGGTTCGGCTGCACCGCGGCGGTGACCGCGACGACGTTCCTGCAGATGCTCATGGACGGCTACGACCCGGCCGAGCACGACGCCGGCAGCATGCGGCTCTGGGTGGCCGCCGGCGCGCCGATTCCCGGCACCTTCGTGGAGCGGGCGCGGCGGCTGCTGCCGGACTGCCGGATCCTCAGCCTCTACGGCCGTTCCGAGAACCTGACCACGACGACCTGCACCGTCGACGACGACCCCGCGCGCTCGGTGACGTCCGACGGCCGGGCACTGCCGGGCAGCTCGGTGAAGATCGTCGACGAGCTGGGCGCGGAAGTGCCCCGCGGCACCGAAGGCGACATCGACTACCGCGGACCAACGCACATGCTCGGCTACCTCGGCAACCCCGCCGAGACCGCGGCGCTGTACACGCCCGATGGCTACTCGCGTTCGGGCGACCTCGGGGTGATGGACGCCGACGGCTACGTGCGGGTGACCGGGCGGCTCAAGGACATCGTGATCCGGGGCGGGATGAACATCAGCGTCCGGCAGATCGAGGACCTGCTCGCCGACCACCCCGCCGTCGCGGCGGTCGCGGTCGTGGGCATGCCGGACGTGCGCCTGGGGGAGCGGATCTGCTGCTACGTGGTCCCGCGGCCGGGCCGCTCGGTCACGCTGGACGAGATCAAGGAGTTCCTCCTGGGACGGGACTTGGCGATCCAGAAGCTCCCGGAGCGCCTCGAAGTGGTCGAGCAGCTCCCGATGACGGCGACCGGCAAGATCCAGAAGCACGTGCTGCGCGCGGACATCGCGGAGAAGCTCAAGATCGCCGTGTGATCGTGGCGCGGGCCCGGATCACGGGCTCGCCGCCGCGGGTCACTGCCAGTTCCAGCTCGGCGCGTCCACCGTCCACAGTGGTCACTTCGCCGCTGAACCGCAGGACGTCGCCGAGGAACACCGGGGCCACGAACCGGACCTCCAGCTCGCGCAGGTGTTCCACGCCCGCCCAGTCGCTCAACCAAGCCGCCAGCATTCCCGCGTGCAGCTGACCCATCGCGAGCACACCCGGAAACCCCGCGGCCTCGGCGAACGCGGGGTCGTGGTGCAGGGGGTTGAAGTCTCCGCCCGCGCCCGCGAACCGGACGACGTCGGTCTGCGTCACCGGCCCGATCTCCCGCGCCGGGACCTGCTCGCCCACCGTGACCCGCACCGGTGTCCTCATGCTTCCGCTCCTCGCTCGATCAGCGTCTCCCGCACGCACACCACGCTCTCGCCCGCCGTGTCGACGTAGTCGGTCTCCAGGGTCACGATCCGCAGCGCGCCCTTGCGCCGGTCGCCGACGACGCGACGGACGCCGTGCAGCCGGTCGCCGGCGAGCAGCGGGCGAAGGTAGGTCCACTTGACCGAGCCGACGACGACACGTTCGAACGCCAGGCCCACCTTCTCGACGAAGCCACGCTGGTCGCGGTGGTGCCCGGCGACCACGACGTGCGTCGGCGTCGCGGGGACGCGGGGGAACCCCGCGGTCTGGGCGGCTTTCTGGCTCACGTGGACCGGATCCTCGGCGAAGGTCGCGCGCGCGAACTCCAGGATCTTGCCCTGCTCGACGTCGAAGGTGACCTCGTCGACGAAGTCCGGTGTCACTAGCCCTCCCGTTTTGGTCAGACCTATATTAACATCAGACCCTAAGGACATGAAGGGGTGCTGATGGATCTCGCGGACTCGCCCGAGGAGGCCCGGTTCCGGGCCGAAGTCAGGAAGTGGCTCGCGGACGCGCTGCCGCGCCTGCCCTGGCCGGAGCCGCCGGACCTCGAAGGCAAGCTGCCCTTCTGGCGACAGTGGCAGACGCTCCTGTTCGACGCCGGATATGCCGGGCTGTCGTGGCCGAAGGAGTACGGCGGCCAGGGTGCCGGCGAGAAGCTCCGCGCGATCTTCACCGAAGAGACCGACCGCGCGGGCGCGCCGGAGCGGCTCAACATCATCGGCGAGGACTTCGCCGGCCCGACGATCGCCGGCTTCGGCACGGAGGCGCAGAAGGAGCGGTTCCTGCGTCCGATCCTCACGGGGGTCGAGATCTGGTGTCAGCTGTTCTCCGAACCGGAAGCCGGTTCGGATCTCGCGTCCCTGCGCACGAAAGCCACGAAGGTCGACGGCGGCTGGCAGATCCAGGGGCAGAAGATCTGGACGAGCCGCGCCCAACTCGCCGCGCACGCGATCCTCCTCGCCCGCACCGGCGGCGGCCCGCGCCACAAGGGCATCACGTACTTCCTGCTCCCGATGGACAGTCCCGGCGTCACGGTCCGACCATTGGCCCACATGCTCGGCGAGGCCGAATTCAACGAGGTCTTCCTCGACGACGTGTTCGTGCCGGACGACCTCGTGGTGGGGGAGGTGGACGGCGGCTGGCGCGTCGCGATGGGGACACTGGGCTACGAGCGGGTGGCCATCGCCACCGGCCGCGTCAACACCAAACGCGCGGTCGACGACATCATCGCCGACATCGCCGGCCGGACCGGACCGGACGGCCGTCCACTCGGGACGGACCCGCTGATCCGCCAGCGCGTCGCCGACCTGTACGGCCGGGCGCTCACCCACTACCTGATCGGGCAGCGGGTCGTCACGCAGGCCAGCGAAGGCGAGCCACCGGGGCCGGTGACGTCGATCGGGAAGCTGTACTTCTGCCCGCTGGTCGAGGACCTGGCCGACTTCCGGCTGTCGCTCGACCCGCTGGGCGGCCAGCTCGGCCTCGACGAAGAGCCGGACGCCCGGTGGCTGCGGCTGGCCTACCAGGCGCGCGGCACGGCGATCGCCGGCGGCTCGACCTTCATCCAGCGCAACATCGTCGCCGAGCGGATGCTCGGCCTGCCGAGGAGCTGACGTGTACACCTGGACCCCGACCGAGGACTACGTCGAGCACGCCAACGTCACCCGGCTCGCCCGGGCGCACGGTCTCGGCTCGATCGCCGAGCTGCGCAAGGCGTCGGTGGCCGACATCGGCTGGTACTGGGACGCGGTCGTGCAGGATCTGGGGCTGCCGTTCAGCAAGGCGTACGACCAGGTCGTCGACCTGTCACGCGGGATCGAGTACCCGGACTGGTTCGTCGGTGGCGAGCTGAACATCGCCGAAGCCTGCCTCGACCGCTGGGTCGAGGCAGCTCCCGACCGGACCGCGGTGGTGCACGAAGCCGAGGACGGGCGGGTCCGATCGCTGACGTTCCACGAACTCGGCGCCGAGGTCGCGCGCGTGGCAGCCGGGCTTCGCGAGCTGGGCATCGGCCGTGGCGACGCCGTCGGGCTGTTCCTGCCGATGATCCCCGAAGCCGTGGTCGCCTGCTACGCCGTCGCGCGGCTGGGCGCGGTGCTCGTGCCGCTGTTCTCCGGGTTCGCGCCGGGAGCCATCGCCGCCCGGCTGCGGGACGCCGACGCGAAGGCGGTGATCGTCGCGGACGGGACAGTGCGGCGCCGCCGGGAAGTCGCGATGAAACCGTTGCTGGACGCGGCTTTGCGGTCGTGCCCGTCCGTGCGGCACGTCGTCGTGGCCGGGGAGTCCGGGTGGACGGGGCTGCCGGACGGCGAGCCGGTCGCGGCGGAACCGATGGCCGCCACGGGCACGCTCCTGCTCGCCTACACCTCCGGAACCACCGGAAAGCCCAAAGGCGCGGTGCACACCCACGCCGGGTTCCTCGTCAAGACGGCCAGCGAGGTCGCCTACTCCTTCGACGTCGGCGCGGACGGCGTCTTCTGCTGGATCACCGACATGGGCTGGATCATGGGCCCGCTGTCGATCTTCGGCACGCACGCCAACGGCGCGACCCTCGTGCTGTACGAAGGATCACCGGACGTGCCCGACCTGGACCGGTTGTGGCGCCTCGTCGAACGCCACCGCGTCACGATGCTGGGGGTGTCGCCGACGCTGATCCGGACGCTGCGGACTTCGTCGCCGGCGTCCTTCGACCTCTCCTCGGTGCACACACTGGGCTCGACCGGCGAGCCGTGGGACCCGGACTCCTACGAGTGGCTGGCGGTCGAGGTCTTCGGCGGCCGCGTTCCCATCATCAACTTCTCCGGCGGCACCGAGGTCGGTGGGTCGTTCCTCGCGCCGTATCCGGTCGAGCCGATCCGCAGCTGCTCGCTCGGCGGGCCGTCGCTGGGGATGGACGTCGACGTCGTCGACGACGCCGGGCACCCGGTGCGCGGCGAGGTCGGCGAGCTGGTGTGCCGCCAGCCGTGGCCGGCGATGACGCGCGGGGTGTGGAAGGACGACGAGCGCTACCGGGAGGCGTACTGGTCGACGTTCCCCGGGATGTGGCGCCACGGTGACCACGCGCTCGTCGACGCCGACGGCCAGTGGTTCCTGCGCGGCCGTTCCGACGACGTCATGAACATCGCGGGCAAGCGCCTGGCTCCGGCCGAGGTGGAAGCGGTGCTGACGGCACATCCGGCGGTCGCGGAGGCGGCCGCGGTCGGCGTCCCGGACCCGAAGAAGGGCGAGACGGTATGGGCGTTCTGGGTCCCGCGCGCCGGGGCTGCCGAGGACGTCTCGGCGGAGCTGCGGGACCTGGTCGCGGCCGAGGTCGGCAAGCCCTTCGCGCCGAGCCTCGTCCGGCGGGTGACGCAGCTGCCCAAGACACGCTCGGCGAAGATCCTGCGCCGCGCGGTCCGGGCGGCCGCGCTCGGCCAGGACCCGGGCGACCTGTCCGGCGCGGAAAACCCGGAAGCCCTGGAAGGCATCCGCGCGGCCGTCGCCGACGCGTGATTGACGCCGTAACTCGCGTGATCAGCGGCGTAACTCGCGTGATCGGGCGCGCATCTCACGTGATTGAAGGGGCATCTCGCGTGATTGGCGGGGCATCACCGTGATGCCCCGCCAATCACGGGTGATGCCCGCCCAATCACGCGTGATGCCTGTCGGATCACGAGTCTTCGACGAGGATGTCCGTGCGCTCGTCGACCTGCAGGACAGCTTCGGCGTACGCGTGGACGTGCCGGCTCATCCGGCGGACGGCCGCGTCGGGGTCCTGGGCGCGGATGGCGTCGGTGATCGAGCGGTGGGCGCGGACCGTGGTCTTGCGGACCTCCGCGTCGACGAACTCCTCGTTCTCCGTCGCCGCGTAGATGGCCCGGGACAGCGCGGTCATCAGGCCGGTCAGCAGCTCGTTGTGGCTGGCCGTCGCCACCCCGACGTGCCAGTCCACGTTGGCCTGCAGGAACTGCGCCAGGCTGCCGGACGAGTCCGCGATCGCCTTGTTCGCCGCTTCCAGCCGGTCCAGGTCCGCGTCGGTGCGGTTGCGGGCGGCCAACCGAGCACAGAACGGCTCGATCGCTTCGCGCGTTTCCAGCAGGTCGGCGAGGCGGATCTGCTGGCCGCGGATGAGCAGGCTGACCGACGACGCCACCGAGTCCTGGCCCGGGCGCTGCACGAACGCACCGCCGGCCCGGCCGGTCTTGATCCGCACCAGGCCCTGGACCTCGAGGATGCGCAGCGCTTCCCGCACCGTCGTGCGGCTCATCGCCGTCTGGGTCACCAGTTCGCGTTCCGGCGGCAGCGCGGTGCCCTCCGGGTACTCGCCGTTGAGGATGCGTTCGCGAAGTTCGTTCGCGAGCACGTCAGAGGCCTTCGGCACCTCCATCGGAGCGAGCCGGACCGGCGATCGGACGGTCTTGGGCTCCTGCGCGCGAGCGCCCGTCATGTGGTTCTCCCAACAAGTGGTCTAACGGTCTGACCTAAGTTACCATTTTCGCAGTATCGTCCGCGATGCATTGAAGCAGTAGTCGGCACCGGAATCCGGGAGGCGCGGGCATGCGGTGGACCCTGACCGAGGACCAGGAACTGTTCCAGGAGTCCTTCAAAGGCTGGCTGGAGCGGTTCGCTCCGACGGACCAGGTGCGGCGCTGGCTGGAGTCCGGTGATCCCACGCCGTTCGAACGCCGCTTCGTCGAAGAAGGCTGGTTCACCGTCGGCACGGCCGAAGAACACGGTGGTCAGGGCGGCGGCCTGGTCGAACTCGCGCTGGCCGCCGAAGAACTCGGCCGTTCCGCGGCGCCCTCGGCCGCGTGGCTGGCCGCACTGCTGGCCGCTCCGTTTTTGTCCGGAAAGCCCGAGCTGGCGGCCGCTTCCCTGGAGGACGGCGAATTCGTCGTACTCGCCCTGAGCGCCGACCGTCCGCTGGACGCCGACGGTCGAGCGGGCGAGTACGTGCTCGCCGGCGATCGGGCGCGACGATTCCTCGTGCCGGACGGCGATCGGGTGCTGCTCGCCGAGGCTTCCGCGGTGCCCCGCAAGCTCTTGGACCGGAGCCGGTCGGTCGCCGACCTTGCGGTGCGGGCCGGGGAGACCGTGGTTCCCGAGGGGGCCCGGAGCTTGCGGCGGCAGGCGGCCTTGCGGGCCGCGGTGCTCGTCGCGGCCGACAGTCTCGGTGCGGCGGAACGGATGCTCGAACTCGCGGTCGAATACAGCAAGCAGCGTCACCAGTTCGGCGTCCCGATCGGCTCGTTCCAGGCCGTCAAGCACGCGGCCGCCACCATGCTGGTGGACGTCGAAGCAGCACGCTCGCTCGTCTACTACGCGGCCGCGTCGGTCGAGGCCGGTCACGAGGACGCGGCTTTGCACGCGGCCGCGGCCAAAGCCCAGGTCTGTGCGGCAGGGGAGCGGATCGCCGACAGTGCGCTCACCGTGCACGGCGCCATCGGCTACACCTGGGAGCACGACCTGCAGCTGTTCTACAAGCGCGCCAAGCTGAACAACCGTCTCTTCGGTGGCCCCGGCGTCTGGAACGAGCGTCTCGCCGCCGCGCTTCCGCTGGTGCCGGTGGCCTAGATTTTTGGTCAGTCCTTTTGTATAGTTAGTCCATACAAGGAGTAGCGGGAGACTTGCTGTGGACTTTGAGCTGACCGAAGACCAGGCCACGATCCGGGCGGCGGTGGCCGACCTGGCGGGCAAGTTCGACGACGACTACTGGCTCGCCAAGGACGAGGCCCACGAGTTCCCGGCCGAGTTCTACGACGCGTTCGCCCAGGGCGGCTGGCTCGGGATCACCACGCCGGAGGAGTACGGCGGCCACGGCTTCGGCATCACCGAAGCCGCGCTGCTGCTGGAAGAGGTCTCCGCGTCGGGTGGCGGGATGAACGCCGCCAGTTCGATGCACCTGTCGATCTTCGGCATGCACCCGGTGATCAAGCACGGCTCGGAGGAGCTGAAACGCCGGACGCTGCCGAGGATCGTCACGGGCGACCTGCACGTCTGCTTCGGCGTCACGGAACCCGGCGCCGGCCTGGACACCACGCGGATCACGACGTTCGCCCGCCGCGACGGCGACCACTACGTCGTCAACGGCCGCAAGGTCTGGATCTCCAAGGCGATGGAGTCCGAAAAGGTCCTTCTGCTGACCAGGACGACCAAACTCGAAGACGTCGAGAAGAAGACCGACGGGCTCACGCTGTTCCTCACCGACCTCGACCGTGCGCACGTCGACATCCGGCCGATCCGCAAGATGGGCCGCAATGCCGTGACGTCGAACGAGCTGTTCATCGACGACCTGCGCGTGCCCGTCGAGGACCGCGTCGGCGAAGAGGGCGAAGGCTTCAAGTACCTCCTCGACGGCCTCAACCCCGAACGGATGCTCGTCGCCGCCGAAGCCCTCGGCCTCGGCCGGGTCGCGCTGAAACGCGCCGTCCGCTACGGCAACGAACGCGAGGTGTTCGGCCGGCCGATCGGGATGAACCAGGGCCTGCAGTTCCCGCTGGCCGACTCGCTCGCCCGGCTCGACGCCGCGGAACTGGCCCTGCGCAAGGCGACCTGGCTCTACGACAACGGAAAACCCTGCGGCCGCGAGGCGAACACCGCCAAGTACCTCTGCGCCGACGCCGGGTTCCAGGCGGCCGACCGCGCCCTGCAGACCCACGGCGGCATGGGCTACTCGGAGGAGTACCACGTCGCGCGGTACTTCCGCGAAGCTCGGCTGCTCAAGATCGCCCCGCTGAGCCAGGAGATGGTCCTCAACTACCTCGGCTCGCACGTCCTCGGCCTCCCCAGGAGTTACTGATGTTCCGACTCAACGGCCGCGCCGCCCTGGTCACCGGGGCCGGCGGCGGCATCGGCGCGGCGGTGGCGAAAGCGTTCGCCGACGCGGGCGCCAAAGTCCTCGTGACCGACATCGACGAGCAGGCGGCCAAGACGACCGCCGAAGCCATCGGTGCGGAGTACTGCGTACTCGACGTCCGCGACGCGCAAGCCGCGGCCGACGCGGCACGCCAGGCGGCGGCCCTGGCGGACGGCACCTTGCACATCTTGGTCAACAACGCGGGCGCGATCGCCCCGGCGATGTTCCCCGACCTCACCGAAGAGGCGTTCCGCCGCATCCTCGACATCCACGTCGTCGGAAGTTTCGTCTGCAGCAAGGCCGTCCTGCCCTACCTGCCGGAGGACGGGACCGGCCGGGTCATCAACGTCACCTCCGCCGCCGGTCTGACCGGCACGATCGGTCAGGCCAATTACGGCGCCGCGAAGGCCGGGATCATCGGCTTCACCAAGTCGCTGGCCAAGGAACTCGCACGCCGCAACGTGACCGTGAACGCGCTCGCGCCGCTGGCCGCGACGGCGATGACCGAGAACATCCGCGCCAACGAGAAGCTCGCGGCGAGGACCCTCGCCCGGATCCCGCTCGGCCGCTGGGCCGAGCCCGACGAGATTGCCGGCAGCTTCGTGTTCTTCGCCTCGGACGCCGCCGGGTACATCACCGGCCAGGTCCTCCCGGTCGACGGCGGGACGGTGATCTGATGCGCCACGGACGCGAAGTGCTCATCGCCGAAGCCGTGCGGACCCCGATCGGGAAATCCCACCCGGAGCGGGGCTGGTACCGCGACACGCACCCGAACACGATCCTCGCGGCCTGCTACACCGAGCTGCTGACCCGCGGCGGGTTCGCGCCGGACGTCGTCGAGGATCTCGTGATCGGCTGCACCGCGCCGTTCGGCGAACAGTCGCGCAACATCGGCCGCAACGCCTGGCTCCAGGCCGGCTACCCGCCCGAGGTCCCGGCCGTGACGCTCGACCGGCGGTGCGGTTCCGCGCAGACGGCGATCGAGATGGCGGCGGGTCTGGTCGGCACCGGCACCCACGACGTCGTCATCGCGGGCGGCGTCGAGCACATGGGGCACGTGCCCATCGACTCGCCGGTGAAGATCCAGGAACTGTACGGCGACCCGTGGCCGCCCGAGCTGCGCGACCAGTACGCCTTCGTGCACCAAGGCGAAAGCGCCGAGCTGATCGCGGACCGCTGGGACATCGGCCGGTCCGAACTGGACGAGTTCGCCGCCCGCTCGCACCGGCTGGCCACCGAGGCCCGGGACGCGGGCCGCTTCGACGCCGAGATGATCCCCCTCGACCTGGCAGGGGAGACCCGCCGGAGCGACCAGAGCATCCGTCCCGGCACCAGCGTCGAGACCCTCGCCGGGTTGAAACCCGCGTTCCGCAAGGAGAACGGCCGGATCACCGCGGGCAGCTCGTCGCCGATTTCGGACGGCGCCGCCGCGGTTCTGCTCGCCTCCCGCGAGGCCGCCGAGGAGCACGGACTGCGGGCACGAGCGCGGATCGTCGACCAGCTGACCGTCGGCGTGGACCCGATCATCATGCTGACCGGGCCGATCCCGGCCACTCGCAAACTGTTGGACCGCAACGGCATGTCGGTCGGCGACATCGACCTCTTCGAGGTGAACGAAGCCTTCAGTTCCGTGGTCCTGGCCTGGGAACGCGAGCTGAAGCCGGACATGGACCGCGTGAACGTCAACGGCGGCGCCATCGCGCTCGGCCACGCGGTCGGCGCGACCGGCGCCCGGCTGGTGGCGACGATCGTCGCCGAACTGGAGCGCCGGGACGCCGAATTCGGTCTGGTCACGATGTGTTGCGGTGGCGGTCTCGGCACCGCGACGCTGATCCAGCGGCTCGGCGCATGATCGACCTCAGCCCCTACGTGCGGCCGGGCTCGGGCGTCTGGTGGAGCCAGGCGAGCGCCGAGCCGACCCCGCTCGTGCACGCCCTGCTCGACCAGGCCGACGCCCTCGGCCCGGTGCGCGCGTTCTGCGGCCTGAGCTGGGACGAACGCCTGACGCGGCAGCTGCCGGAGAGCGTCACGCTGTCGTCCTACGGCGCGCTCGGCGAGCTGCGGCGGCTCGACCGGCTCGACGTCGTGCCGTGCCACTACTCGGCCCTGCCGCGCCTGTTCGCCGAAGGCGCCCTGCCGTCCGATGTCGGCTTCGTGCAGGTCTCGCCTCCGGATGCCGACGGCAGGTGCTCGCTCGGCGTCGGCGTCGACTACATCGCCGACGCTCTCGAGCACACGCCGGTGCTGCTGGCCGAGGTCAACCGGCGGATGCCCGCGACCACCGGGACCCCGCGCATCCCGCTGAGCCGGTTCGCCGCGGTCGTCGAGACCGATCGGCCCCTGGCCGAAGCGCCGGCTCGCGCGGCCGACGACGTAGAGCTGGCCATCGCCCGGCACGTCGCCGAGCTGGTCGAGGACGGCGACACCCTGCAACTCGGCGTCGGGTCGCTGCCGACCGCCGTGCTCGACGCGCTGGCTGGACACCAGGACCTCGGTGTCCACTCGGGAATGATCTCCGACGGCGTGCTCCGGCTCGTCGAGAAAGGCGTGGTCACCGGCGCCCGCAAGGAGATCGACCGGGGGCTGGTCGTCACCGGCGCCGCTCTCGGCAGCACCGAGCTGTACGACCGGCTCTCCGAGCTGCCGGTCGAGTTCCGGCCCGCGAGCTACACCCACGCCCCGCACGTCCTGGCCCGGCTGGGTTCGTTCGTCTCGGTCAACTCGGCGATCGAGGTCGACCTGACCGGCCAGGTGGGCGCCGAACAGCGTCGCGGAGTCCACATTGGAGCGATCGGTGGACAAGTCGACTTCTCCCGGGCGGCCGCGCTGACCGGCGCGCGGTCGATCATCACCGTGCGCGCCCGCTCGCGACAGCACTCCACGATCGTCCCGAGGCTTGACGGGCCGGTCACCACCGGACGGTCCGATGTGGACCACGTGGTCACCGAGTACGGCGTCGCGCACCTGCGCGGCTGCGACCTGACCGAACGGGCTCGGCGGCTGGCCGCGATCGCGGCGCCCGAGTTCCGCGAAGACGTGCTGGAGGGAACGAAATGAGGCCAGACCGGGTGCACGTCCGCGAGGTCGGGCCGCGCGACGGGTTTCAGAACGAGCCCGAGCGCATCCCGACCGGCGAGAAGGTGCGGCTGATCAACGCGCTCGCCCGCACAGGCCTCAAGCGCATCGAGGTGGCGAGTTTCGTCCGCGCGGACGTCATCCCGCAGCTGTCCGACGGCGCCGAGGTGCTCGACCGGATCGACGTGCCCGGCGACGTCCGGCTGATGGTGCTCGTGCCGAACAGCAAGGGCCTCGACAACGCGCTGAAGGCTCGCGAGAAGTTCCACGAAGCCGCGATCTTCGTCAGCGCTTCGGAGACCCACAACAAGAAGAACGTCAACCGCGCGATCGCCGACACCATGGCCGACAACGACGTCATGGCCCGCCGGATCACCGACGCCGGACTCGGGTGCGCCGCGGTCATCGCGACGTCGTTCGGCTGCCCCTACGAGGGCAAGGTTCCCCTGGACCGCGTTCTTGGTCTGGCCGAACGCTTCGCCGAGGCCGGCGCGACCGAGATCGGTTTCGGGGACACCACGGGCATGGCGAACCCCGCGTACGTCTCGGAGTTCTTCGCCGCCGCCCTGGACCGGCTGCCGGGCGTCGAGGTCACCGCACACTTCCACAACACCCGCGGGCAGGGCTTGGCCAACGCCTTCGCCGCTCTGGAAGCCGGGTGCACGAGCTTCGAGTCGAGCTTCGGGGAGCTGGGCGGTTGCCCGGTCCCGCCCGGCTCCACCGGCAACATCGCCACCGAGGACCTGGTCAGCATGTTCCACGAGATGGGCGTTGCCACCGGAATCTCCCTGCCCGCGCTCATCGACGCCGCACGGGACGTCCAGGACGTCCTCGGCCGCAAGCTGACCAGCCATTCGATCGTCGCCGGCCCCGTCCAGTGGGCTCACGCGTAAAGGAGAGAACATGAGCAATCGCGTCGCCCTCGTCACCGGTGGTGCGCAGGGCATCGGGCAGGGCATCGCGCTGGCCCTCGGCGAACACGGGCACCGCGTCGCCATCGCCGACCTCAACCTCGAGGCCGCGCAGGCCACGGCCGAGAAGATCACCGCGGCCGGCGGCACCGCCCTCGCGGTGCAGGCCGACATCACCGACACCGCGTCCGTGCAGGCCGCGGTGAAGACGGTCACCGACGAACTGGGCCCGATCGAGATCGTCGTCAACAACGCCGGCTGGGACGACTTCATGAAGTTCGTCGACACCGACGAGGACTTCTGGGACCGCATCCTCGACATCAACTTCAAGGGCGCGCTGCGGGTGATCCGGACCGTCGTCCCGGGCATGATCGAGCGCGGCTTCGGCCGCGTGATCAACATCGGCTCGGACGCCGGCCGCGTCGGCTCGTCGCTGGAAGCCGTCTACTCGGGCGCCAAGGGCGGCATCATCGCCTTCACCAAGACCCTCGCCCGCGAGGTCGCGACCAAGGGCGTCACCGCCAACACCGTGTGCCCCGGTCCGACCGACACGCCGGCGCTGCGCAAGTTCGCCGACAGCTCCGGGCAGGACGCCGACAAGGTGCTCGGCGGCATGGTCCGCGCGGTCCCGATGAAGCGGCTCGCCCAGCCCGAGGACATCGCCGCCGCCGTCGCGTTCTTCGCCTCCGACGCGGCCGGGTACATCACCGGTCAGACCCTTTCGGTCAGCGGCGGATTGACCATGGCATGAGCGTGGACTGGAAAGAGGCAGGGTCTTACGAAGACATCCGCCTCGACTACAGCGGCGACGGGATCGCCAAGATCACGATCTGCCGTCCGGAGGTGCGCAACGCGTTCCGGCCGCAGACGTTGGTCGAGATCTCCGACGCGCTCGACGCCGCCCGCGAGGACACGTCGATCGGCGTGATCATCCTGACCGGCGAAGGTGAGCTGGCCTTCTGCTCGGGCGGCGACCAGCGCGTCCGGGGCGACACCGGGTACGTGTCCGAGCCCGGGCGGCCGGGCCGGTTCCACGTCACCGACCTGCACGTCCAGATCCGGCGGCTGCCCAAACCGGTGGTCGCGATGGTCGCCGGGTACGCGGTCGGCGGGGGACAGGTCCTGCAGCTCGTCTGCGACCTGGCGATCGCCGCCGACAACGCGTGGTTTGGTCAGACCGGTCCCCGCGTCGGCTCCTTCGACGGCGGCTTCGGCGCTGGGCTGCTCACCCAGCTCGTCGGCGCGCGCAAGGCCAAGGAGATCTGGTTCCTGTGCCGCCAGTACGACGCCCGCCAAGCCCTCGAAATGGGCCTGGTGAACACCGTCGTCCCGCTGAGCGAGCTGGAGAACGAGACCGTCGCGTGGTGCCGGGAGATGCTCGAGCTGTCGCCGTTCGCGCTGCGGCTGCTCAAAGCCAGCTTCCACGCCGCCGAGGACGGGCTCGCCGGGATCCAGCAACTTGCCCACGACGCCAACCTGCTCTTCTACGCCTCCGAAGAGGCCAAGGAGGGCCGCGAGGCGTTCAAGGAGAAACGCGCCCCCGACTTCGCGCGGTTCCCGCGCCGCCCCTGAACCAGTCCACTGTGGAGGAAGACGATGACTGACGACGCCGTCAGCGTCCGCGACGCCGGTCCTGGCATCCGCGTGCTCACCCTGGC
This sequence comes from Amycolatopsis sp. NBC_01488, assembly GCF_036227105.1. Classification (NCBI taxonomy): domain Bacteria; kingdom Bacillati; phylum Actinomycetota; class Actinomycetes; order Pseudonocardiales; family Pseudonocardiaceae; genus Amycolatopsis; species Amycolatopsis sp. NBC_01488. Next base: position 5,675,117 of record NZ_CP109434.1, read on the forward strand.
CCGGCCCCCGGCGAACGCGCTGGGCCTGCCGATCATCGACGGGCTGAACGCGGCCCTGGACGACGCCGGGGACGCCAAGATCATCGTGGTCGCCTCCGAAGTGCCCGGGTTCTTCGCGGCGGGCGCCGACATCAAGCACATGTCCGGTATCGACGCGGCTTCGTTCACCGCCTACGGCGACCGCCTGCGCGGGGTGCTCGACCGGCTGGCCGCACCCGAGCGCGTCACCATCGCCGCGGTGGACGGGCTCGCGCTGGGCGGCGGCCTGGAACTGGCCATGGCGTGCACGCTGCGGGTGGCCGGCGCCGACGCCCGGTTCGGTCTGCCCGAGGTGAAGCTGGGTCTCATCCCCGGCGCCGGCGGCACGCAGCGGCTGCCGCGCTTGGTCGGCCGTGGCCGGGCCCTGGACATCATGCTCACTGCCCGGCAGGTGCCCGCGGCCGAAGCCCATGCCATTGGTCTGGCCGATCGGCTCGTCGACGCGGGCAAGGCCGAAGCGGCGGCGCTGGAGCTGGCGGAGAAGCTCGTCACGCTGTCCCGTCCGGCGTTGAGTGCGGTGGTCCGTGCGGTCGACGCGGCGTTCGACCTGCCGCTCGAGCAGGGCTTCCGCTACGAGGTCGAGCAAGTACAGGACCTCTTCGAAACCGGTGAGGCGCCGGAAGGCCTCGCCGCGTTCCTCGGCAAGCGCCCGCCGAAGTTCGCGTGAGGGGAAAGCCATGTACGGACTGACCATTTTCAGCGCGGGCGCCGGACCCGAGCGGTTCCGGCGCGCCGCGGACCTGGCCGTCCGGGCCGAGGAGGCCGGGTTCGACGCCGTCTGGACCGGCGAGCTGTACAACCGCTCGGCCACGGTTCCCATGGCCGTGCTGTCCCAGACCACCGAGCGGGTCCGGATCGGCTGCAACATCGCCTACGGGGTCGGCCGCACGCCGCTGGTCTGGGCCGCGGAAGCCCGTGACCTGGACGAACTGTCCGGTGGCCGGCTGGTGCTCGGCTTGGGCAACGGCACACCGCGGATGATGGAGGACTGGCACGGCGTCAGCGGCGAAGCGCCCGCTGAGCGGATGGAAGAGCTGGTCACCGTCCTGCGGAAGCTGTGGCGGCTGCACGAGGGCCCGGTCGAGCACGACGGCCGATTCTACCGCGTGCACCTGCGCCCGACCGCCGACACCGCACCACCGGTCCAGGAACGCCTGCCGATCTGGACGGCGGGCGTGAACCGGCTGATGGTCCGCGTCGCGGGCCGGGTCGCCGACGGGCTCGTCGGGCACCCGATGTACACCGGCCGCTACATCGCCGAGGTCGTGCGTCCCGAACTCGACGCCGGGGCGGCCGAAGCAGGCCGGGACCCCGCTGAGATCACGTTGATGGGGATCCTGATGTGCGCAGTCGACGAGGACGAGCAGGCCGCGCGTCGCCGGCTCGCCTTCGCGGTGGCCCAGTACGCCGCATCGCGCGTCTACGACCGGCTGTTCGCGCTGCACGGCTGGTCGTCGGCGCAGGAGCGGATCCGCGAGGCCGTCCGCGCCCGCGACGAAGAGGCCGTGGTCGCCGCCGTCCCGGACGAGGTGCTCGACGCCGTCGGGGTGGCCTGCCGCCCGGCCGACCTGCGGGCGCGGGTGGCCGAGCACGCCCGCGACTACGACCACCTGAACCTCGTCGTCCCGCCGTGGGGCCTGAAACCGGAAGAGGCGGAAGCCGCGACGCTCGCAGTCCTCGAAGGGATGCGCTGATGGAGACCATCGACCTGACCCGGCCCGCCGAGGGAGTCGTGCTGGCGACGCTGAACCGCCCGGACCGCTACAACGCCATGACGGTGACGATGTTCGCCGAGCTGGAGGACTTGGCGTTCACCCTCGGCGAAGACGACGACGTCCGCGCGGTCGTGCTGACCGGCGCCGGGAAGGCGTTCTGCGCGGGCTACGACTTGGACGACGCCGACGAGCTGGCCGGCCTGACCGCGTTGGGCATGCTCGACCGGCAGGAACGGGCCGCTCGGGGGCTTTCCGCCCTGCGCGCGCTGCGCGTCCCGGTGATCGCCGCGGTGAACGGCGCGGCCGCCGGCGGCGGGCTCTCGCTGGCACTGGCCGCGGACATCCGCCTGGCGGCCCGCTCGGCGAAGTTCAACGCCGCGTTCGTCCGAATAGGACTGTCGGCGGGCGACCTCGGCGCGTCGTGGCTGCTGTCCCGGACCATCGGGCCCGCGCTCGCCGCCGAGATCGCCTACACCGGCCGGTTCGTCCTGGCCGACGAAGCTGAGCGGATCGGGCTGGTGAACAAGACCGTCGACGACGACCGATTGCTCGACGAAGCCCTGTCGATGGCTCAGCTGATCTGCGCCAACTCCCCGGGCGGCGTGCAGCTGTCGAAGCGGGCGCTGCAGGCCAACATGGAGATCGGTTCCTACGCGGCCGCGCTCGAACTGGAGAACCGCGGCCAGGCGCTGCTCACCCGCGGCGAGGACATGCCCGAAGCGCTCGCCGCCTTCAAGGAAAAGCGCGCCCCGAACTTCACCGGACGTTAGGAGACCGCTGTGCCCGACTTCCGGACGCTCCTCGTCGAGGAACCCGAACCCGGTGTCCTGGTTCTGAAGCTGAACCGGCCGGACCGGATGAATTCGATGACCGTCGAGATGTTCGGCGAGATCCGTACTGCCGCGCGCGCCTTGCGTGACAGCGGCGCTCGCGCGCTCGTCCTCACCGGCGCCGGCGAACGCGCGTTCTGCGCCGGGTTCGACCTCGCCGAGATCGAGGTCATCACGCGCATGGGCGTGCGGGAGTTCCTCAAGTTCCAGGAGCTCGCCACGGGTGGTCTCGCCGCGCTGCGGCAGTTGCCGTTCCCGGTGATCGCCGCGATCCACGGGGCCGCGTCCGGCGGCGGGCTGTCGCTGGCGCTGACCGCGGACATCCGGCTCGCCACGCCGACGGCGAAGTTCAACGCCGCATTCGTCAAAGTCGGCCTGTCGGCGGGCGAGCTGGGTACGTCGTGGCAGCTGACCCGCCTGGTCGGTCCCGGCCGGGCCGCCGAGATCGCCTACACCGCAAGGATTGTCGAGGCTGACGAAGCGCTCCGGATCGGCTTGGTGAACCGGGTCGTGCCGAGCGAGCGTCTGCTCGACGAGGCCCTCGAGCTGACCCGGCAGATCGCGGGAAACTCGCCGGGCGGGGTGAAGCTGTCGAAGCAGGCCCTGCAGCGCAACCAGGAGATCGCGTCCTACGCCGGGGCCCTGGAACTGGAGAACCGCGGGCAGGCGCTGCTGACCCGCGGTGAGGACATGACCGAAGCGCTGGCCGCGTTCAAGGACAAGCGCCGGCCGCAGTTCACCGGAAGGTGAGGCATTCATGACGACGCTCGGAGACATCGACCCCGGTTTCGGGCCTGCCGACGACCTCCGGCACCGCCCCGCACCCGGCGGCCGGATGCGTGACAGCCTGTTCTGGGAACTGATCATGCCCGACGAACAGCTCGGCGTGCAGATCTACCTGTACCTGACCGACCGCGGCAAGACCGGCTACAACGTGTCGGTGTGGGGGCCTGATCCGGTCGCGGTGAAACTCTCGCAGGGCGTAGTCGGCGAAGACGAGGATCTCGACAACTTCCACTTCGACGGCCTGAGCGTCAAGCAGCCCGAGCTACGGCGCACGGCCTCGGTTTCCTACACGAGTGACGACGTCAAGCTGGAGTACAACTTCACGGCACTGCACGACGCGTTCAGCTACCGATCCAACCCGGACGGGCTGCCCGCGTGGTTCGCGGAGAACCGCCTGGAGCAGACCGGCCACGTGACCGGCTTCCTGGAAGTCGCGGGCAGGCGGATCGCGTGGGACCGCAAGGGCCACCGCGACCACTCGTGGGGCGTGCGGAACTGGGGCGTGCCACACCACTGGAAGTGGTTCATCGCCTACACCGAGAGCGGTCGGGTGGTGAACGGCTGGATCTGGATTGCCCGCGGTGAATGGGGTTTCGCCGGATACGTGGTCAATGACGGCGTCACGATCCCGGTGTCGCACATCCGCCACCACGCCGAGTACCACGACGACATGACGCAGAAGCGCCTGGAGGCCGACGTCGTCGACATCACGGGCGAAACGACCCGGCTGGTGCTGGACGCGTTCGGCGTCGTGAAGCTGCCGACTCGCGATCCCATGGGCACGGTCATCACCGAAGCCGCCTGCCGGGCGACCATCGACGGCGAGGAGGGGGCCGGTCAGTTCGAGACGCACTGGCCGGGCCAGTACCTCCAGCACCTGATCGAGAGTGCGCGGTGACCTGGGACTGGGACGCCTCTTCGCGCTCTCTTCTGGAGGGGTTCCTGACTTCGCGGGGCTTGTGTTCCGGCCCGGTGACGACCCGCCGCATCGGCGACGGCCATTCGAACCTGACGTTCCTGGTGACCGACGGCTCCCACCAGGTCGTCGTCCGGCGCCCACCGCCACCACCGGTGCCACCGGGCGCGCACGACATGCTGCGGGAGGCCCGGCTGGTCGGCGCGCTCGCGGGCACGGAGGTCCCGGTGGCTTCCGTACTGGCGGTGGCGTCCGCGGGCGAGGTGCTGGACGTGCCGTTCTACGTCATGAGCTACGTCGAGGGTCCGGTGGTCACCGAGCGGACGCCCGCTCCGCTGGACACGCCCTCCGCTCGCCGGGAGATCGGATTCGCGCTGGTGGACACCCTGGCGGCGCTGCACGCGGTCGACTGGCGTGCCCGCGGCTTGGCCGACCTGGGCCGGCCGGAAGGGTTCAACGCCCGGCACTTCCGCCGCATGGGCCGCCTTGTCGCGGACTCCGACGGTCAGCCGCCGCCGGAGTTCGCCGAGGTCCACGCCTGGCTGGCCGCGCACGTCCCGCCGGAGTCCGGCGCGTCGATCGTGCACAACGACTACCGGCTGGGCAACGTGGTCCTGGCCGCTCCGGGCCGCATCGCCGCGGTGTTGGACTGGGAACTCGCGACGATCGGCGACCCGCTCTTCGACGTCGGCTACTTCCTGGCGTCGTGGCCCTCGCCGGACGCTCCGCTGACGCCGACGGAGGAGTTGGGGATCGCGGCACTGGAGCCGGGGTATCCGACTCGGGCCGAGCTGGCGTCCCGGTACGCCTCGCGGACCGGGCGGGACCTGTCCACACTGGACTGGTACACGACGCTGGCGCTGTGGAAACTGGCGGTGCTGTACGAATACGGCCGCCGCCGCGCGGTCGACGAGTACTACGCGGATCCGGTGCTGGTGAAGTCGTTCCTGGAGGCGGCTCAGCGCGCGACGGGCTGACTCGGCCCGTCGCGGACGTTGATCGTTCAGACGCCGCACCACTTCTCCGTGAAGACCGCAGGATCACTCGCCGGCTCGCTGCGGGCCGCGATCTCGGGCGGCGGCAGGGAAACGCACTCAACGCCACTCGTGGATCCAGGTCAGGTGATACGAAGAGAGGACCCGGAGTCACCACGGGCCCTCTCTTCGGCCTTCAGACCGACCGCTGCGACTTCGCCGCCGCACTCGCCGCCTGGCTGCGTTCCCGGATCTCCCGCCAGTCCTCATCGGACAGTGACATCAGTCCGGCGAATGTCCCCGGTCCGGCCAGCCGTTGCCCACCGTCCATCGCGATCGTCTCGCCCGTCAAGTAATTACAGCCGTCCGAGAACAAGAACACCGTCAGGTTCGCCAGTTCCTCGATCGTGCCCGCGCGGCCCATCGGGATCTGGTCCGTCTGGGTCGCGCCCACCGCGCTGCTCTCGGTCGGGTTCAGCATCTCCCACGCGTAATCCGTCGGGATCGGGCCCGGTGCCAGCGCGTTGAGCCGGATCCCGTAGCGGGCCCACTCCACCGCCAGGGACATCGTCATCGCGTGCACCGCCGCCTTGGCCATCGCCGACGGCACCACGAACGCCGATCCCGACCACACCCACGTCGTCAGCGTGGACAGCACCACGCCCGGGAGACCCTCGGCGATCCACCGGCGGCCCGCCGCGTGCGTCGTGTTGAACGACCCGTTCATCACTGTCCCGCTCACCGCCTCGAACGCCCGCGTGCTCAGGCCGGCCGTCGGGGCGATGAAGTTGGCCGCCGCGTTGTTCAGCACGCCGGTGAGCGGTCCGTGGCGATCCCAGATCTCCGCCATCGCCGCGTCCACCAGGTCTCCCTTGCGGACGTCGACGGTCTGGAAGTGCGCACCGGCTTCGGAGGCCGCCTCGGCCAGCACCGACTCGCGCCGGCCCCACAGGTGTACCTCGGCGCCGTACGCGGTCAGGTGCCGCGCGACGCCGCGGCCGAGCCCCGTGCCGCCGCCGGTGATGAGGATCCGCTGGCCGGACAGCACGTCCGGGGCGAAGATCGGCTTCATCTGCCACCTTCCCGATCAGAGCCCGAAGCTCTTGCCGATGATCTCGCGCTGGATTTCGTTGGCACCGCCGTAGATCGGCGGGGCGAGCGCCTTCCGCACCTGGCTCTCCATGCCGTACTCGCTCGCGTAGCCCGCGCCGCCCATCAGCTGCATCGCTTCCAGGGTGACGAGCTTGGCGACCTCGGTGCACTTGAGCTTGGCCATCGCCCCTTCCCGGGCCAGCTGCTCCTCCTCGCCGGCGTCGATGCGCTCGGCGACCTCGTAGACGAAGGACCGGCTGCACGCGATCTCGGTCGCGAGGTCGGCGATGCGGTGCCGGACGGCCTGGAAGCTGCCGATGGTCCGCCCGAACTGCTCCCGCTCCTTGACGTAGGCGACGACGTCGTCGAGCGCCCGCTCGGCCGCGCCCAGCGACATGGCGGCGATGATCAGCCGCTCGACGCTGAGCCCGCGCATGAGGTGCCGCCACGCCTGGCCCACCTCGCCGACGACGTTCGCCGCCGGCACGCGGACGTCGGTGAAGTACAGGTCGTTGACCGTGTGGGTGGACATGGTCGAAATCGGGCGGATCGCGAGCCCGGAAGCGTCCGCAGGGACCACCAGCAGCGTCAAGCCGTCGTGCTTCTTGGCGCCGGTGGTCGTGCGGGTGAGCACCAGGACGTGGTCGGCCAGGTGCGCCGCCGTCGTCCAGGTCTTCTGACCGGTGATGACGTAGTCGCCGCCGTCGGCGACCGCCTTCAGCCGCGCCGAGCCCAGATCGGAGCCCGCACCCGGTTCGGACAGCGCGATGGCTTCGACCCGGCCCCGGCACAGGCCGCCGACGACGTCCTTCTTCTGTTCCTCGGTGCCGTAACGCAGGTAGGTCTGCGCCGCGGTGAGACCGGTTCCGTAGGCGTGGATCGGGGCGAGGCCGCGAGCCGTCTCTTCGAGGAAGAGGCATTCTTCGACCATCCCGGCGCCCGCCCCGCCGTACTCCTCCGGCACGGAGACGCCGAGCCAGCCGTGTCCGGCGAGCTTCTCCAGCAACGCCCGGCTGGTGTCGAGCGCGCCGCCGTCGGTGAGCGCGTCGCGCTGCGCGGAAGTGCCGCACTCGCGGGCGCAGAACTCACGCACCGCGGTGGCGAAGGTCCGTTGTTCGTCGGTGAACCGCATCGTGAACGACCGTTATCAGTTGCCGCGGTAAGCGGCGAAGTCGGGCTGGCGCTTCTCGTTGAAGGCGGTGATGCCCTCCTGCGCCTCGGCCGATTCGCCGAACAGCTTCAGGTGCGAGTACGCCAGCTGCCCGACGCTGGCGAACTGCTCGGTGTCGGTGTTGAACGACTGCTTGAGCACCTTGAGCGCGGTGGGGGAGAGGGCCAGGATCTCGTCGGCCCACTTGCGCACCTCGTCGTGCAGCTCCGCGGCGGGGACGACCTGGTTGACCAGGCCCCAGTTCTCCATCTGGGCGGCGGTGTAGCGGCGGCAGAGGAACCACACCTCGCGGGCGCGCTTCTCGCCGAGGATGCGGGCGAGGTAGCCGGTGCCGAAGCCGGCGTCGAAGGATCCGACGCGCGGGCCGTTCTGCCCGAACTTCGCCGTGTCGGCGGCGATGGTGAGGTCGCACAGCACGTGCAGCACGTGCCCGCCGCCGATGGCGAAGCCGTTCACCGCGGCGATGACCGGCTTGGGGACGTCCCGGATGACGTGGTGCAGCGCGTCGATCTCGAACAGCCCGGAGTCGGACGGGCCGTAGTCGCCGGTCTCGGCCCGCTGCTTCTGGTCGCCGCCGGTGCAGAACGCCTTGTCGCCCGCTCCGGTCAAGCAGATCACGCCGACCTCGGTGCTGTTCCAGGCCCTCTTGAACGCCTTGACGAGCTCGTCGACCGTCCGCGCCCGGAAGGAGTTGTACCGCTCGGGGCGATTGATCGTGATCCACGCCAGGCCGTTGTCGACCTTGTACGTCACGTCGGTGAACTCGTCCATCGGACGGTGGTCCTTTCGTCGTCGGAAGAACAGCGGGACGGCGGCACCCTCGCGACCGCCCGTGACCCCGAATCTAGGTCTGTGAACGATCGTTATCAAGGATGCCGCCGCCGGTGAGCAGGTATTTCTCCCTTAGGGGAGAGCCCGCCTACCCCTTTCCGGGTCGAGGTAGACGGTCTTGAAGACCTGGTAGGAGTGCAGGCCCTCCGGCCCGAGTTCGCGGCCGATCCCGCTGGACTTGATCCCGCCGAACGGCGCGGCCGGGTCGTTGACGTAGGCGTTGACGCCGATCGTGCCCGAAGCCACCCGCCGCGCCACGGCCTCACCGCGGTCCGCGTCGGTGGTCCAGACGGTGCCGCCCAGGCCGTACTCGGTCGCGTTGGCGATCGCGACGGCCTCGTCCTCCGACGAGTACGGGATGACCGACAGGACCGGCCCGAAGATCTCCTCCTGCGCGATGGTGTGCCCGTTGTCGACGTCGGCGAACACCGTCGGCTCGACGAACCAGCCCTGGTCCCGGTCCGCCGGCCGCCCACCGCCGGCGGTCAGCCGGCCGCCGTCACCCAGGCCCTTCGCGATGTAGGACTCGACGCGGTCCCGTTGCCTCGACGACACGAGCGGACCGAGCTGGGTGGTCTCGTCCAGGGGATCGCCGATGCGCAGTGACTTCGCCAGGTCGGTCACGGTGTCGACGATCTCGCCGTAGCGGGACCTCGGGGCGAGGACGCGGGTGCCGAGCCAGCAGATCTGGCCGTTGTTGAGCAGGGTCGCGGCGAAGAAGCTCTCGATGGTCGACGCCAGGTCGGCGTCGTCGAGGACGATCGCCGCCGACTTCCCGCCCAGCTCGAGGGTCACCGGCCGCAGCAGCCGCCCGCACGTCTCGGCGATCGTCCGGCCCGCCGTCGTCGACCCGGTGAACGACACCTTGTCGACGCCCGGGTGCGCCACGAGGTACGCGCCGAGTTCGCGGCCGCCGGGTACGACGCTGAGCACGCCTTCGGGCAGCCCGGCCGCCGCGGCGGCCTCGCACATCAGCAGCGCGTCGAGGACGGTTTCCGGGGCCGGCTTCAACACGACCGTGCAGCCCGCGGCCAGCGCCGGGGCCAGCTTGAGGAAGGTGATCGCCTGCGGCACGTTCCACGGCACGATCGCCCCGACGACGCCCACCGGTTCCCGGATCACCCGGGAGCTGCCGCCGAGCATCCCGGGCCGAGTTTCCTCCTGCGGAGTACCGGTGACCAGGCCGGTGAAGTAGCGCAGCAGCAGCGGTGGGAAGCCGCCTTCGAACTGCTGGGCCAGCCCGATCGGCATGCCGTTCTGCGCGCTGACCCGGCGTGCGGTCTCGCCGCCCCGCTGCTCGAGTGCGACGGCGAAGCGTTCGAGGACTTCGGCGCGCCGTGCCGGGTCCCAGCGCGGCCAGCCCGCCGGGTCGTCGAACGCGCGCCGGGCCGCGGCGACGGCGTCGTCGATGTCGGCCTCGGCGCCCTCCGGGACGCTGCCGAGGAGTTCCTCGGTGGCCGCCGCGTGCACGGGGATCCGCTCTCCGGTGGCCGGAGTGGCCCAGTGGCCGCCGACGTACAGCCGGTCGTAGTCGATCGTCATGACAGCTCCTGGGTTCCGTCGTGCACGAGCACGATCTTCACGGCGTCACCCCGGTGCTGGGCGGCCACGGCTTCGTTGATCCGCGAGAACGGCATGGTGGTGACGAGCTTGTCGAACGGGAACCGGCCGGTCCGGTGCAGTTCGAGCAGTTCCGGGATGAAGACGTCCGGATCGCTGTCGCCCTCGACGATCCCGATCACCCGGACGCCGAGGACCTGCGCCTGGATGAGGTTCAGCGCGAGCGCCGCCTCGGGATCGGCGGGCACGCCGATGATGCCGACGGTGGCCCGGTGCGCCAGCGCCTGCATCGCCTGCTGGAGCACGTCGGCGATGCCTGTGGTGTCGATCACGTAGTCGGCGCCGTCCGGCACGATCGCCCGCACCTGATCGGCGAGGGGTCCGGCGGCCGGGTCGAGTGCGTGTGTCGCGCCGAGTGCCAGCGCCAGGTCACGGCGTCCGGCGTGCGGCTCGACGACGATGATCTGCGCGAGCTCGCGTACCGCGCCGGCGAGCACGGCGGACAGGCCGACCGACCCGCCGCCCAGGACGAGCAGCGCCGAACCCGGTTGGCAGTCCATGGAGTTCAGGACCGCACCGGCGCCCGTCTGCACCCCGCAGCCCAGCGGGCCGAGCACCGCCAGGGGCGCGTCGCCGGGCACCTTGACGACGTTGCGTTCGTGGGCGATCGCGTGCGTGGCGAACGACGACTGCCCGAAGAACTCCGAGCCCAGCGGCTGCCCGTCGCGGTGCAGGGTGCTCCGGCCGTCCGGGCGTGCGCCGCCGAAGTTGTACGCCATGAACTCGTGGCAGTACGCGGGTTCGTCGCGCCGGCACTCGCGGCAGTCACCGCAGCTGTTGAAGCTCAGGACGACTTTGTCGCCGACGCCGACCTTCGTGACGGACTCGCCGACGGCGGTGACGATCCCGCTGCCTTCGTGCCCGAAGACGCCGGGCAGCGGGAACGGCAGGTGGCCGTCCTTGGCGGCGAGGTCGGTGTGGCAGAGCCCGACCCCGGCGATCTCGACGACGACCTCACCAGGGCCGGGATCGTCGAGCACGACGTGCTGCAGGGTGAACTCGCCACCCAGCTCGGTGGCCACGGCGGCCGTGATGTCCATGCGAACTCCTTTGTCGGGTGGGGAAGGGATTCAGCCGTTGGTGCCGGGCACGGTGACCCGGACGCCAGGGCAACCGTCGGTGAGGACGAGCTGGCACGACAGCCGCGAGTTCGGCTGCGCGCCTTCGGCGTATTCGAGCAGCTCGCGCTCCTCGTCGGTCGGTTCGTCGAAAGTGGACTGTCCTTCTTCGACGAACACGTGGCAGGTGGCGCACGAGCAGCTGCCGCCGCACTCGGCGACGATGCCGGGCAGGTTGTTGCGGACCGAGCCGTCCATCACCGTCTGTCCACAGGGGACGTCGACGTCGTGGCGGCTGCCGTCGGGGAGTTCGTAGGTGACGGTGGGCACGGTTTCCTCCGGATGATCAGGCGACGGCGTCGCGCAGCGGGGTCGAGGAGTCGGCCAGCCGGGCCGGGTCGAGCCGCGCGCCGGACGCGAGGAACTTCTTGCCCGCCATGAACTCGGCGGGGCTGTTGGCCGACTCGACGGCGGTCAGCGCGCCGCCGTCGAGGTGGAACAGGGCGAACCGGCCGGTCGCGGGGTCGCCGCGGAGGACGGTGCTCGGCTCGGCCGGGACGAGCCCGGCGATCTTGAGCTTGAGGTCGAATTGGTCGGACCAGAACCACGGAACCTCGGGTGGAACCGGAGCGCGGCCGGTGATGGTGGCGGCGGCCTGGCGGGCCTGTTCGGTGGCGCTGGGGATGCTTTCGAGCCGGACGAACCCGGGCCGGCGGGTGACGTCGCCGATCGCCAGCACGTGTGGATCGCTGGTCCGGGCGTGCCCGTCGACGACGACACCGTGGTCGCAGCGCAAGCCCGCGGCGGCGGCCAGTTCGTCCCGGGGTTCCGCGCCGACGCCGATGAGGACCGCCTCGCAGGGGATTTCCGTGCCGTCTTCGAGTACGACGGCGGTGACTCGGCCGTCGTGTCCGGCGATCCGGGCGAGCCGGGCTCCGGTGACGATCCGGCTGCCGCGGGCGCGGTGGTGGTCGGCGAGGATCTCCGAAAGCCGGGGACTGGCGACGCGGGCGAGTACGCGTTCTTCCCGTTCCAGCACGGTGACGTCGACGCCGTTCGCCCGCGCGACCGCGGCCACCTCGAGCCCGATGTAGCCGCCGCCGACGATCACCAGCGCCCGGCGCTCGTCGACGCACTTGCGCAGAATCCGCGCGTCGGCGAGGGTCCGCAGCGTCACGACTCCGGCCAGGTCCACGCCGGATAGCGCCAGCCGTCGCGGCGCGGCTCCGGTGGCCAGCACGAGGTGGTCGTAGTCGTAAGCGTCACCCGACGCCGTGCGCACCTCGCGCGAGGCCGTGTCCAGCTCGACGACGTGCTCGCCGAGCCGCAGCGTGATGTCCTGTTCCCGGTAGAACTCTGCCGGGCGCAGCCACTGCTCCAGCTCACCCACGGCGAACTTCTTCGACAGCGGCGGCCGGTGGTAGGGCAGGTCCACCTCGTCCCCGAACAGCTCGACCGGGCCCCGGTGGCCGGCCTGCCGCAGCAGGCCGGCCAGGGTGGCGCCGGCGTGCCCGGCGCCGATGATCAGGACCCGGCTCACTTCAGCTCCAGCCGCACGGGCAGCTTCCGCAGCCCGCCGACGAAGTTCGTCATCACCGCCTTGCGCTCGCCGGCCACCTCGACGCTCTTGATCAGCGGCAGGAGCTCTTCGAACATGATCCGCAGCTCGAGCTTGGCCAGGTGCTGGCCGATGCACATGTGCGGGCCGTAGCCGAAGGCGATGTGCCGGTTCGGCTTGCGGTCCACCCGGAACTCGTCGGGGGCGTCGAACACGTCGGCGTCGCGGTTGGCGGACTGGTACAGCAGCATGAACCGGTCGCCCTTGGCGATCTGCTGCCCGCGTAGCACGTAGTCCTGGGTCGCCTGCCGGGTGAACTGCTTGACCGGCGAGACCCAGCGCAGGCTTTCGTTGACCAGGTCCGGGATCAGCGCCGGGTTCGCCTGCACCTTGGCCAGCTGGCCGGGGAACTGCGCGAGCGCTTCGATCGCGCCGGACATCGTGCTGGACGTCGTGTCGTGGCCGGCCGTGGCGATCGCGATGAACCAGCCGTAGGCGAACGTCTTGCGGTAGTACTCGCCGTCGCTGTCTCGTGCCCCGGCGATGATCGTCGCCAGGTCGTCGCGCGGGTTCGCGCGGCGGTCTTCGACCAGCTCGTCGAAATAGGCGTAGAAGTCGTTGATCGCGGCGGACCACTGCTGCGCGGCGGCCTCCGGCGTGAGCGGCTCGACGTCCGCGCGCTGCGCGTCCGGGTCGGCGGTGCCGAAGAACTCTTGGGTCAGGGTCATCATGCGCGGCTCGTCCTCTTCCGGGACACCGAACAGGCTCATGATCACGTGCAGCGGGTAGTACAGCGCGAACTGCTGGACGAAGTCGATCTCGTTCGTGCCGCTGCGGAGGTGCTTCGCGATGGCCTCCTTGGCCAGCTTGCGGATCCGGTCCTCCCACTTCTTGAGGTTGGCCGGGCGGAACCAGTCGTTCGCGATGTCCTTGACCTGGGTGTGCTCGGGCGGGTCCAGGTAGGTCAGCGTCTCGAGGATGCGCAGGCTGCCGCCGGTGAGCTGCTTGGTGAACGCGTCACCGGCCTGGTTCTGCAGGATCGGGTTGTGCGAGCCGGGCTCGTCCCCGCCGCCGCTGGTGAACACGTGCGGCTGCCGCTCGATCTCCATGATGTCGGCGTGCTTGCTGACCAGCCAGACCCGGTCGTAACCCTCGACGTCGGCCTGGCCGAGCGGGCTGTTCTCCCGCAGCCACCGGTAGGCCTCGAACAGCGGGGCGTCGTAGCGGTGGCCTTCCGGCAGCACGACCTGCCGGGCGATCTCGTCCGGGATCGGGCGGGTGGTGACCTCGGGCGTGGTGGTCATCGGGTTTCCTCCGGGAGACGGGCGACGGTGCACGTTATTGGTCCAATCTTTGGGCCAAGAGACGTGGCGTGCATCACCCCCGAGGAAGAGATTCCTCTCCCGTTCCTCTCCCGATGAGCGGCTACCGGCGGATCAGCGCGTGGTAGCGCGAGGTCGCTTCAGCTCGGTTGGCGACGCCGAGCTTGCGCAGGACGTGCTTGACGTGCGTCTTCACCGTGCCGGGCGAGACGAAGAGCTCGGCGGCGATCTCGGTGTTGGTCCGGCCGCGGACCAGGAGCCGCAGTACGTCGAGCTCGCGCCGGGTCAGCTCCGCCAGCGGCCCCTCGAGGCGGCTCAGCGGGTCGGCCGGCGCGACAGGTGCCGCGAGCACGTCGGAGCCGAGGAAGCCGTCGATGAGGTCGCCCACGGAGCGTGTCTGCTCCTGCAGCCGGCTGCGCAGCGCACCCAGCTGTTCGAGGAAGACGACGCGCTCGAAAACGCAGCCGACGCCCTCGGCGAACAGGCCGAGCAGCCGCTGGTCGAAGTCGTCGACGCTCGGGCGTTCGGCGTGCTGGTCGGCGTGCAGCAGACCGACGACCTCGCCGCGGCCGACCAGCGGCGCGACGACGTAGTCCTTGGTCCGCGCCAGGTTGATCAGCCGGTGGTGCACCCTCGGGGTGTGCTGCGCGTCTTCGACCAGCACCGGCAGCCGCTTGCGCACGACCTCGGTCTCGGGCAGTTCGCGGCCGATCTGCCCCGGCAGCGAAGAACCGACCTCGACCAGGTCGCGCGCCAGTTGGGGATCGTCGTGGGCGAACGCCGCCCGTGCGCTCCACTGCGGACCGGAGACACGGGACAACAGGGCGCGGCGGTACCCGAGCCGGTTGATCTCCACCGGGATCTGCGTGGTCAGGTCCCGCAGCGACGTCACCGAACGCAGCCGGCCGAGGGCGTGCTGCACGCCGGTGAGGGTGGCGGCCCGTGCTTCGAGGCGGAGGTCCCGGATGGCGGTGAGCGTGGTTCCCACCTGGGGGAGAGCGGCCGCCAGCTGCGCAGCGGCAGTGCCCTCGCCGTGGCCGAGCCGCTGCAGCACCAGGTGTTCGGCCCCGCGGAGCGCGGATTCGGCGGAAGTCAGGTCCCGCGCCGCGCCGGCGAGGTCGGTCTCTCCGGTGAGCGTCGCCACGGCGCGCAGGACAGCACGTGCGGTCCGCAGGATTGCGTCGGCCGGCTGAGGAGCGTGCCACCGGGGCGGCACCGGGTGACCGTCGTCGTCCACGGCCGTCTCCCATCGTCGGTTGCGCTGTTCGGCCGATTGTGAACGCGGCCCCGGTCAATGCCCAGCCAGGGCGGATTTCTGCCCCCCAAGGGGAGAGGAGAACATCCCCCGATGGGGGTCGAAAGGCAGGTGCTGGGTAAGGCAGGGTGGGCCGACTGAGGAGGCGACGATGCCCGACGCGAAGTTCACCCTGCCCGACGACGTCACCGCGTACCGTTGGGAGCCGGCCGGGGCGCCCGTCGGGGTGGTGCAGCTGACCCACGGCATGGGCGAGCACGTCCTTCGCTACGAACGGGTCGCGCGGGCGTTCGCGGACCGCGGCTTCGTGGCCTACGGTCAGGACCACCGCGGCCACGGCGCGTCCGCCGGTGCGGTGCCGGGAGACCTCGGCCCGGGCGGCTGGCCGGCGTTGGTGGCCGACATCGGCGTCCTCACGGCCCGCGCCCGGGAAGAGCAGCCGGGGCTGCCGGTGGTTCTCCTGGCCCACAGTATGGGTTCCTTCGCCGCTCAGCAGTACCTGCTCGACCACTCCGCGGACGTCGACGCGGTGATCCTCACCGGCACGGCGGCGCTCGACGTCCTGGAGCCGGCGCTCGATCTCGACCAGCCGCTGGACCTCGCGGTGTTCAACGCGCCGTTCCAGCCGCAGCGGACGGACTACGACTGGCTCAGCCGGGACGAGTCCGAAGTGGACGCTTATGTGGCGGACCCGTTGTGCGGCTTCGGCATCGACCCCGCGAACACCAAGGCCATGTTCGCGGGCGCGCGCCGGCTCGCGGATCCGGCGGAGGTCGCGCGGATGCGCTCGGACCTGCCGGTGTACCTGGCGGTGGGGGACCAGGACGCGGTGAACGCCAACCTCGCCCTGTTCGACGTCCTGGTGCGGCGCTACCGGGACGCGGGCCTGAAGGACCTGACCGTGCGGGTGTATCCGGAGGCCCGGCACGAGATCCTCAACGAGACGAACCGTGCCGAGGTGGTCGCGGACATGCTGGCGTGGGTGGAGAAAGCGGTCGATCGTGCAGGCTGACCGGCTGCCCCGCACCGTTCGGGTCACGTTCTGACCGGGCTAAGCCGGTGCTTTCGGGGCTTTCGGCCAGCGTGCGGAACGTCGCCCGGGCTCGGCGAGCGCGGCGGCGTCCCAGTCGCGTTCGCCGAAGTACCGTGGTTGTCCGCCTGGCCCCGACGGCAGCGGCGCACGCACTTCCGCAGCCGAGTCGCGTCGCGGAGCGGGGACCACGGGCGCTCTTGGTGTGAAGCCTCGCTTCGCGATTGCGGCGCCGTGGCAGGGTGCGCAGGCCGGCACGAACGCCTTGGTCGGGCTTCCCGGGAGCTGGACGGTTCTTCCTGGTTCGGCTGTGCCGGTGCAGATGTGGTGCTGGTGACCGGAGGGGGCGCACAGGCACCGGCATTCGGTGGTCGGGATCGTCATCGGGTGCGTCCCGGTCAGGCGTAGGTGTGGAAGCCGCGGCCGGTCTTGCGGCCGAGCAGACCGGCGTCGACCATGCGGGCGAGCAGCGGCGGGGGTGCGTAGAGCGGTTCCTTGAATTCCTCGTACAGCGATTCGGCGACCGCTTTGGTGGTGTCGAGGCCGATCAGGTCGGCGAGGGCCAGCGGTCCCTGCGGGTGGGCGGCGCCGCGGACCAGGCCTTCGTCGATGGCTTCGCGGGTGGCGAAGCCCGATTCGAGCATGCGGATCGCGGCGAGGATGAACGGGATCAGCAGCGCGTTGACCACGAATCCCGCGCGGTCCTGGCAGAGGATCGCCTGCTTGCCGAGCACGTCCTGCGCGAACGTCCGGACCCGGTCGAGCGTCGGCTGAGCGGTCAGCAGGCTGGGCACGAGCTCGACCAGCGGGAGCACCGGCACCGGGTTGAAGAAGTGCACGCCGACGACCTGGGCGGGACGTTCGGTGGCGGTGCCAAGCTTCATGATCGGGATCGAGGAGGTGTTCGACGCCAGGACGGCGTCCGGTGCGGACACCACCTTGTCCAGCTGCCGGAACAGCTCCGTCTTGATTCGCTCGTCTTCGACGACGGCTTCGACGACGAAGGTGCGGTCCGCGAGGTCGTCCAGTGTTTCGGTGACCCGGATCCGGTTCAGGACCTCGACGGCGTCGGGAATCTTGCCCTTCTTCTCGGCGCGGGCCAGCGAAGCCTCGAGGCGGCCCTGCCCGGCAGCCGCTGCGGCCGGGTCCGATTCGACGACCACGACGTCGAGACCGGCGCGAGCGCACACCTCGGCGATCCCGGCCCCCATCTGCCCGCACCCGACCACGCCCACGCGTTCCATCGCCGCCACCTCTCTGGGACTCGATACCATCACCACGGTACTGAGTACCGGCGAGTAACTGAAGGCGTCGCTCCCCGGTATGACGACCGCCACGTCCTAGGCTGGGCGGCGGCCGGGAGGAGGAGCGGATGTCGAGCAGGGAACGGCTGGTGGAGGCCGCGTTCGCGCTGTTCGCCGAACGCGGCTACGACCAGACGACGATCGACGACATCGCCGAGCGCGCCGGCGTCGGCCGCACGACCTTCTTCCGGGCGTTCCGGACGAAGGAAGACGTGATCTTCCCGGACCACGAGGTGCTGCTGCGGTCGCTCGAGGTCCGGCTGGCCGGCTCGACCGACGACACGGCGCTGATCGCGGTGACCGAAAGCGCTCGGCTGGTCTTGCGGCACTACCTCGCCGAGGGGCAGCGCGCCCTGACCCGCTACCGCCTCACACGCAGCGTCCCGGCCCTGCGCGACCGCGAGATCGCCGGAGTTCAGCAGTACCAACGGCTGTTCCGCGCCTTCCTGCACCGCTGGATGGGCGGCGGCCAAGACACGGCGTTGCGTGCCGAGCTGATGGCCGGTGCGGTCGTGACCGCGCACAACCACGTGCTGCGCCGGTGGCTGCGCGGCCAGGTGGACGACCCGGAGCGGCAGTTCGACGCGGCGATGGCGGAGACCGTGGACCTGTTCACCCGCCCCGGCGATGACAGCGAAACGTCGATCGTGGTCATCCGGACGAAGAAGGAACTCGCCGCCGTGCTGCCCGAGCTGAACCGGGTGCTGGGTCCGCACCAGTCGCCGAGCTAGACGGCGTTGTACCCGAACCTCGTGACCGAGCGGGCATGACCGCGATCGCGCGGGTCCTTTCCTCCTGCGGGAAATGCGACGCGCCCGTGTTGTCTGGGCTTCGACGAAGGCTTGGGAGAGGCCGGTTTTCGGTTCGAAGGAGTCGAAGTAGTGGTAGGCGCGACGCCGGAGCCGTCGATGCCGTCGCGCTTGAGCCGTCGGCCGGCCGTCGCGATGATCCGCTGTCTTGTCTCCTGTTGTGTTCTTTCGTGTACCGCATCACGCGTCGGTGGGCATCCGGTTGAATCTGCGGATGACGCGGTCGAAGATCCTGGCCGGGGCGATGCGGTACACCGCGTTGATGGTCCGGGCGGTCGTGCCGGCGGTGCGGCGCAGTTTCGGCTTCCGGTCGGTGGCCGCCGCGACGATCACCTTGGCGACGAGGGCGGGGTCGTCGCCGCTGCTGAGGTTCTTCGCCAGCAGCTCGTCGTAGTTCCGCCGCCCCGCCGCGTAGAGCGGCATGGGGGTGTCGGCCTCCACGCTGTGGCCTGCGAACGGAGTGTTGATCGGGCCGGGCTCGACGAGCAGGACCCGGACGCCGTGCTCGCGGACCTCGTGGTCCAGCGACTGGGAGTAGCCCTCGACCGCGTGCTTGGTCGAGACGTAGAGGGTCATGAACGGGCTGGGGACGAACCCGCTGAGGGACGAGACGTTGATGATGCGTCCCTGCCGTTGCGCCCGCATGTGCGGCAGGACCGCCTTGGTCGTCCGCATGACGCCGTAGACGTTGATGTCGAAGATGTCCTGCGTCTGGGTGATCGAAAACTCCTCGGCTGCGCCGGTCGAGCCGACGCCCGCGTTGTTGACCAGGACGTCGATGCGCCCGAACCGGTCGATCACCTGCTTGACCGCTGAGGCGACCGATTCGTCGCTGGTCACGTCGAGGTCGAGGTGGGTCACCCCGGCTGGCGGGGTCGCGCGTGCGGTGCTGCGGCCGGTGCCGATCACCTCGAAGCCCGCGGCGGCCAGCGCGATCGCTGCCGCCTTGCCGATGCCCGAGGTGGCGCCGGTCACGAGCGCGACCTGCTGGGTTGTTGTCATCACTGGCTCCCGACCGTTGAGATTACGATCGTACTACGATAGCGGCCCGGTGAGTCGAGAAGCAAGACGTTCCAGAGATTAAATTATAATCATACTCGCAAGGGGGGCGCCGTGGGTTCAAGACCGCGTCGTATGGTTCGCCCCCGGCGCGCGGTTCAGCGACCTCTTCGACACGTTCGCGCTCGCGGACAGCTTCCGGTCCGACCTGGCTGCCGCGTCGCGCCGTGGCGAGGCATTCGACCGCACGCAGGGTTTGGTTGCGACTCGCGGCTTCCCCTCGGCAAGGCGTGCAGGACACCACCACCGCCGGCTGGCATGCTGGGCGCCATGACCGACCCGCGTGACCAGTGGCGTGCTTTCCATTTCTCCCAGAGCAACCCGGAAGGGCCGGGGCAGGGCGACGTCGCCGCGCTGCTACGTCGCGTCGCCGACGCGGTCGAGAATCTCGGCGACGTCCAGGTCCAGGACATCACCTTCACTTCCGAGGTCACCGGCGGCGAGGACAACCTCACCATGACTGTGTACTACGACCGTGAGCCCCGGCGGCGATAAGCGCCAAGGGGGCACCAGCCCCATCGGTGAAAAAGCAAAGCGGAGGCAATGACAAAGAGACACTTCTTTCTCAAGCCTCGAACCAAGGTCACTCGGATGGCTGATGGGCCCAGCAGTCCGGCGCATTAGATTTCCCTGGCGGCCTTATCGGAAGGCTGTTTCTGGGGGAGGGTTCCTGCCGTGTCCGGTCGTGCGCGAAGAATTGCCCGGTCCCTGACGCTCTTGCTGAGCACGTCCGCTCTTCTCGCGGGCACTGTGTCGGCGACCCAAGCCGCTCCCCGGCCACCGGCCGCGCCCCAGTCTGACACCGCGCCCAAGCCGGTCGATTTCGGGCCCGGCGCGGCGAAGTCCGCGGATGTCGCCATTGACGGCTGGGGCGACGCCCTCGGCTACCACCTCGAGTTGGGCCGCGAGTCCGCCGGGTTCGCCTGGCAGGAGATCGCGCTGATCCACCCGGCGGGCTTCGACGACTCCTCCTGGACCGGCTACCAGTGCGTTTCCGGCGACGGGAAGTTCGCTGCGCTGGCGATCTTGCCCGCGTCGGCGGTGAACACCCAGGCCGCGCGCGACCACGGTGCCTTCGCTTACTCCGTCGACCTGGCCTCTGGTGCGGTGCGTGCGCTGGCCGGTGGCGTCGGCTTGAAGTACTACTCGCCCGGCTGCGGTGCCGGCGACGACGCCGTCTTCACCGTGGCAGAGGACCAGACCACCCGGATGCTGAGCGCGAACCTCGCCACCGGCAAGATCGACGCGTCGGTCACCGCGCCTGGCCAGATCACCTCCGCGGTGCCGGCCGTGAACGGCGTCGTCGGCGTCGCGGGCAGCCGCCTGGTCTCGGTGCCCGCCAACGGAAAGCCGTCTGTGCTGGCGACGTTCCCCGGAGATGCTTACCAGCTGCGGCCGGCCGCCGACGGTGGGGTCAGCTTCCTGCACACCGACCCCGGCGGGAAGACGGCTACTGCGGCGCACGAGAACGCCGGCAAGGTGACGGTCCTCGGCGAAGGCGACCTCGCCCGCGTCCAGCTTTTCCAGGGCAGGGCCGGGCGTGCCGTCCTCTCGGGCGCGAACCCCGCGGCGGCCGACGTCCTCGCCGGCGCCGGTGTCACGAGCGTGAAAGACGGTGGTCTCGCTCGGGGCGCCACGGCGTCGTCGCTGGACGGCGACGCTCTGCTCGGTCCCGATTCCGATGGCCGGAAGTCCGCCCCGGTGGTGTTGGCGACGAAGACCGGCAAGGTCTTGACACCCGCCATTCCCGCCGGCGCCGCGAGGGCGGCCACCGCCGTGCCGACGTACTCCGCCGTGCCCAAGGCCGCGGCGGCCGTGCCGCGCGTGAACCGCTTGAGTCCGAAAGCCGACGCGGCGGCGACACCGAACACCACCCAGGTCCAGTCGCCGAAGTGCGCGGTGCCGCCGCTGAACGCCAACCGGCAGGTCATGCAGCCGAATCCGGCGCAGGTCAACTGGGCCGTCCAGTTGGCCGAGCAGGGCCTGCTGACCGGTAGCGCCTACACGCGCCCGGCCGGGTTCGCCAACATGGGCCTCGTCGCCTACGCGCCCAACAGCGACTTCCCGCTGATCCCGCTGTCGCACCCCTCGGGCGGGACGAACACGGTGCCGCGGTCGATCTTCGAGGGCATCATGGCCCAGGAGTCGAACTGGTCCCAGGCTTCCTGGCACGCGCCCGCCGGCACCGCGGGCGACCCGTTGATCGCCAGCTACTACGGCGCGGGCGGCGACATCGTCTCGATCAACTACGCCGCTTCCGACTGCGGGTACGGGATCAGCCAGGTCACCGACGGCATGCACATCGGTGACCATTCGTTGTCCGAGCACGGGCAGTGGAAGGTCGCGGTCGACTACCAGGAGAACATCGCCGCCGGCCTGCAGATCCTGGAGACCACCTGGAACCAGCTCTACAGCGCCGGGATCACCGCGAACAACGCCGACCCGCGGTACCTGGAGAACTGGTACTTCGCGGCCTGGGCCTACAACTCCGGCATCCAGCCGAACGCGGCCAACGGCAACACGACCGGCTGCACGCCCGGCCCGTCGTGCACCGGCCCGCACGGCACGTGGGGGCTGGGCTGGACGAACAACCCGGCGAACCTGGACTATCCGCCCAACCGCGACCCGTACCTGCAGGACACTTACGCCGACGCGGCGCACCCGGCGAGCTGGCCGTACCAGGAGCGCGTGCTGGGTTGGACGGCCAGCCCGCTGATCCGCTATGGCAGCGCGGCGTATGCGAAGCCGACCTACAACGGCGGGCAGCGCTGGGTGCAGCCCGCGCCGTTCACCGCGATGTGCTCACTCGCGGCGAACCAGTGCGACCCGAACGCCACCAACACGTCCAACCCGGGCGCGAGTCACTGCATGCTGGATGACTTCCAGTGCTGGTGGCACAACCCGGTGACGTGGATTCCCAGCTGTGCCACGACGTGCGCGACCAGTCCGTACGCGGTCTCGGGTGGGTCCGAGCCGGCGAACCCGTCGCAGAACCCGCCAACGTGCAGCCAGGACACGTCGAAGGTGCCGAGCGGGTCGATCATCGTCGACGACGAGCCGAGCCGGCTGAACCTGCAGGGCTGCGGCGGTGCGAACTGGTCGGACAACGGCACGTTCGCCTACACCTACGGGACGAGCTCGGCGGGTGACCCGATCGGCGCGATCGACACCCACCAGCTCGGCACCGGCCTCGGCGGCCGGGTCCTGTTCACCCACACCGAGGACGGCTCGAACCCGGCGCTGATCAACACCGGAGTGTGGACGCCGAACCTGCCGTCCCTGCAGTACTACAAGGTCAAGCTGCACCTGCCTGGCTTGGGCGCGCAAGCGACAAACGTCGTCTACAACGTCAATCCCGGCGGCGGGGTCGCGCCGTGGAAGATCCGGGTCAACCAGGCGTGGAACTCCGAGCAGTGGGTCACCATCGGCACGTTCGCCATGCAGAACGGCGGCAACGTCACCCTCACCAACAACGGTAGCTCCCAGGATCAAGGCGGCTTCGGCTTCTCCGACTTCGACGTGGCGTTCGACGCCGTCGCGTTCGTCCCCCAGGGCGGCACACCCGGCCAGCCGATCGGTGGGCCGCCCGGCATCCAGGACGCCCCGAAGGGCTCCAACCCCGCCTGGGTGAACTGTGGCTGCGGTGCGCGCACCGCGGGCGACCCGGTGGACACCTCGACCGGCTACTTCGGGGACACCTTCCCCGACCTGTCCACCCCCGGACGCGGCAAGGCGCTGGAATTCACCCGCAGCTACGCGGAGAGCATCGCCGACCCCCACGGCCCCAACGGCTCCGCGGCGGCCGACGGCCCGTTCGGCTGGGGCTGGAACTACTCCTACAACCTGAGCGCCACGACCGACAGCGCCACCGGCAACGTCACGATTCACCAGGAGGACGGCTCGCAGGTGCCGTTCGCGAACAGCGGAGGAAGCTACGCCCCGACCGCTCCGCGCTACGACGCCGGCTTGGTCAAGACCGGCAGCAGCTACGTCTACACCCGCCGCGGCACCAGCATCTACACCTTTGACGTGGCGTCCGGTCACCTGGCCGCGGAGTCGGACCTCCCCGGGAGCAAGGCGTCGCCGGCGTACCGGACTTCGCTCGCCTACGACGGCAACGGCCACCTGAGCACCATCACCGATCCCGGCGGCCGGTCCTACACGCTGACCTGGAGCGGGAACCACATCACCGGGCTCAGTGACCAGGCAGGCCGTCAGGTCACCTACGGCTACGACGCGGAGGGCAACCTCACCGACGTCTTCGGGGTCGGCACGACGCGGACGCCGACGGTGAAGGACGACGACCACGAGCAGTACGGCTACGCGCCGGGCACGCACCTCATGACGTCGATCCGCACGGCGAAGAACTTCGGCGGACCCGCCGGCGCGGTGACCGCCATGACCTACGACTCGGCCGAGCGGGTCACGCGGCAGACCGATCCCGACGGCGGCGCAACGACCTTCGCGTACGGACCGGACGGCGGCCTGGCCACCGGGCAGACCCTGACCACCGATCCGTCCGGGCACAAGACCCTCGACAGCTACCAGAATCGGCTCCTCGTCTCGGAGACGAAGGGTTACGGCACCACGGACGCCGGGACGTCCAGCTACACCTACGACCCGGTCACCCTCGGCGTCTCCGGCGAGACCGACCCCGACGGCGGCCTGTGGACCTACACCTACGACGACCACGGCAACCGCACCTCCGCGTCGAACCCGGTCGGCCTCACCACGAACTACGCCTACGACGACGCGGGCAACCTGATCGAATCGATCGATCCGGCCGGCGTCGCCGTGGTCAACCAGTACGACCAGGACGGGCACGTCCCAGCCGGCGCGGCGGGCGAACGGATGGTCACGTCCAGCACGATGACCAAGGCCAACAACGTGGTCGAGTCGACCACCGGCAACTTCGGCCCGGCACCGGTGCGCACGGTGAACTCCTACTACGACGACGCTGCGCATCCCGGCGACCGCAACCGGGTGGTCGATCCGCGGGGCAACACGGCCTCCACCGCGTACGACGGCTTCGGGGACATCGTCTCCACCACCGACCGGATGGGCGGCCGCACGCTTCGCGGCTACGACACGGCGACCGGGCAGCAGACGTCCACCGTGGACGCCAATGGCGCGGCCGCCGGCGTGACGCCCGGTTGTACGCCACCGGCGAGAGGCTGCACGACGTTCGCCCACGACGCCTGGGGTCACGTCACCGCCACGACAGACCCACTGGGACACCGGACTTCCGCTGAATTCGACGCAGACGGAGAGCAGACTTCGGCGACCGACGGCAACAACCAGAAAACGATCACGGGGTACGACGCCGCCGGGCGCGCGGTGCGAACCACGCTGCCGGACGGCACCGTCCAGAACGTCGAATACAACCCCGACGGAACCGCGTCGGCCACCGTCGACGGCGCGGGAAACCGGGTTGGCTACGGCTACGACGGCCAGGGCAGGCGCGCGAACCGGGTCGACGCCGACCAGCGCACGACCGCGTCGCACCTCGACCCGGCCGGACGGCTGGTCACCACGACCGACGCCGTCGGCCGCACGACGACGCTGGGCTACGACGGCGCGGGCAACCCGACTTCCGTGTCCTATTCGGACGGTGTGACGCCGGCGGTGCACTACACCTACGACACCGATGGCCGGCGGGCGACCATGACCGACGGCACCGGGACGTCGAGCTGGAGCTACGACGCCTTCGGGGAGGTCGTCAAGCAGCAGCAGGGGTCCGGCGCCGTGGTCACCTACGGGTACGACGACAACGGGAACAGGACTTCGATCGGGTACCCGGGCAGCACGGCCAAGACGGTGAGCCAGGTCTTCGACAACGCCGACCGGCCGACGTCCATCACCGACTGGAACGGCAAGGCCACCGGGTTCGGCTACGACGCTGACAACGACCTGACCACCACCACCTATCCCAACGGCGACGTCGTCACCACCACGTTCGACCCGACCGGCCGGCTCTCCGCGCTCGATGTCGCTTCAGGCACCACGACACTCGCCTCACTGACCTACACCAGAGACGGCGCAGGGCAAGAGCTGAGCATGACGCCGGTAGGGCTCCCCGGCGGCGCCCAGACCTACACCTACACCGCGCGGGAGCAGCTGAAGTCGTCCACGACCGGCACCACGACGGCGCCGTACGCCTACGACGCCGCGGCAAACCCGACAACGACCGCGGGCTCGAGCCAGGCATTCGACGCGGCTGGGCAGGCCTGCTGGACCCTGCCCAACGCGGCGAGCACGGCCGGGTGCACCGCCGCTCCCGCAGGGGCGACCACCTACGGCTACAACGCTCAGGGCGATCGGATCACCGCCACGCCGGCCACCGGTGCGGCGAGCACGTACAGCTACGACCAGGCCGAGCGGCTGACTTCCGTCGCCGGGCCAGGCGGTGCAGCCCAGTACTCCTACAACGGTATGGGGCTGCGCACGACCAAGACGTCGGGGTCCACGACGAACACGTTCACCTGGGACGACAATCAGATCGCGGACCTGCTCACCGACGGTGTGACGGACTACGTCTACGGCCCTGGCGGGGTCCCGATCGAACAGGTCACCAGCGCGGGCACCCACTGGTTCTTCCACGACGCCCAGGGATCGACTCGGGCCCTGCTCGGTGCGAACGGCGCTATCGCCGGGACCTACGCGTACGACCCGTACGGCAAGGTGATCGCAGCGTCCGGGGCCACGACCCCGATCCAGTACGCGGGTGGCTACACCGACGCCGAGACCGGGTTCAGCTACCTGCGTGCCCGGTACTACGACCCCGTCACCACGCAGTTCCTGACTGTCGATCCGCTGGTCGATGCGACGCAGGCGGCCTACACCTACGCCTCCGACAACCCGCTCGCCTTCACCGATCCTTCCGGGCTCTGCGAGACCTACGCGATGGGCAAGGGTGGTGGTGGGTACCGCCCGGGCGGCCAGGCCGGCCCCCAGCTCAGCGCCGACGAGCAGGCAGCGGTCGACGCCAAGAAGGCCGGCCAGCCCTATGACCAGAAGGCTTACAAGCGCGCGCAGCAGAAAATCAAGGAAGGGCAGAAGTACGACGGCACGCGAAACAACGCGAAGCGACAGAACAACAACAAGAGCAACTTCAGCAACGTCGTGCAGACCGGCCTCGAAATCGTGGCGGTGGTGGTGGTGGTCGTTGTGCTCGTGGTGGTGGCGGCGGCGCTGCTCTCCGGGGTCGGGGAAGCGGTGGCGGGAATCGCTGCCGGTCTTGCCGCATTGTTCGCCTGGTAGAACAGAACCCAGGCCGGCTCCCGGCCGCCGGCGCGCGCCCACCACGGCCTGGGCGCGACTCACCGGCCCGCTGGAAACCTCGCCGAAGCCAGACCCCATCTCCAAGCCGCTCTGTCAACGTACGCCGAGCTCCGCGCTGGTGAAGCTGAGAACTACGCGCTGCTCAGTGTGTCGGTGGCAATCGGCACCAGGCCGCCGTAAGTCGGCACGGCGGCAACGGGTGTCGCTCGGCCACACCGCCGGCCGCCACAAGACCCTCTACTTGCGCGAGGCTCAGCGCGCTCAGCTGCAGAAGGCTTTGGACGGCCTGGCCAAGAAGCAGGAGTCGGTTCTCGAGCAAGCGATGAACGGAGACCCCGACGATGCCTTCACCAAGGCGCTGCGGGGGCGGTACAACGACCTCGAAGTCCAACGTGCCGATCTGGCCGCCAAGCTCGCTGCCGTCGACGAGTCGGACGGCGCCGAGCCGGACAAGCCGAGCGCCGAAGCCCTCTCGATCCTCGACGCGCTGCCGTACCTGGCGAAGGCGCCCGAGGATCTCCTGAGGACCCTCTTCGAGGTGGTTCAGCTCGGCGTCCAGGTCCACGACCAGGGCGAGCATGCGACAATGACGATCACCCTGCCCGCCGACCAGGTCAGCGAGGTCGCGGACACAGCAGAGAGGATTGGCGACCAGATGAACCCGCAAGGGACGCCCGAGGGGCGTGCCGGTGGGGTTCTGGATCGTGCCCCCGGTGAGATTCCGGCAGCTATCACACCAATCGTTCTGCCCGACGGGCTGCTGATTCGGGTCGATGTACGGCTGGTGATGGAGCGTCGGCCGCGGTGGAGTGTGCGATGAGCGGGGCACGCGGGTTTGGGTTTTCACCAGGGTGCCGCCCAGATGAGGTCGTCGCTGACCAGCGGTTTTCGGCTGGAAAGTTCTTCATCGAGGGCAGCTTCCGGCTCGGTCGGGGTGGACGGGTGTGATGGCCACTCCTGCCCGCGATTCGGCCACCGCTGTCCGGGCTGTGTCGGTGATCATGGGAACGGTGGTGGGGCTGACGTTCCTGTTCGGCTTCGGCAATGTCCTCAGCCTTGCTCTCCGTCTGGGCGTGTCGGTCTGGGTGGCGCCGCTCGTAGCGCCTGCGGTCGACCTCTCGATCCTGGGCCTCCTAGTGGGCACGAGGCGTCTGGCTCTCGCCGGCGCGTCGCCTGAGGTGCTACGTCCAGCCCGCCGGCTGTTGATCTTTGCCAGCGCGGTCACGCTGGCGCTGAACGTGGCGGAACCACTCGTGGCGGGCGAGTACGGCAAGGCGGCGTTCGATGCCGTTGGACCGCTGCTGCTGATCGGTTGGGCGGAGGCCGGTGCCGGCTTGCTGCAGGCGATCGGTGCAGCGAGTCAGTCGCAAAGCCCTGACGCCGTCACTGGTGAAGTCAACGTGGCTGGACAAGCAGGGGAGAAGTTGGACAACTCGGCGAGTGCTCACTTTGAGCCTAGTGGGCAGGCCGACGGTCATCCGGTGATGGCCCCGCGCCCGCCGGAGGCGCTCTTGGACCGCGCTCGGCAGGAAGATGCGGCACATCGCGCGACTTACCACAGGCCGATATCTGCCGAAACGCTGCGCGTTCGCTTGCAGATCGGTGCCGGCCGAGCGCGCCGGCTCGTCAGGATCGTCCGTGCGGAGGGCGAGGCGGACACGCCTGCGGCCGTCTGAGGAACGCCGGGGCTTGGCTGAACGGGTCAAGTACCGGTGGAACTTGAGCCCGCTGGTTAAGAGATCGCTTTTGGGGTGTTCGGCTAGCCAGCGGCCGTCATCTGTGTCGGACTATACCGCGTTCTGCCGTCGTATGCGCGACCTCTCGGGCTCGTCCGTGCCGGATTTTGCCGGGCTATTCATCCAGGTCAATCGCGCCGAGCGTGGTTCCGGGTGGGGAATGCCAGGGAGGGCGGTCGCTGTGTTGAGCCCGAGCGAGGGACGCGATCCAGTGTTGTCGGCGGTCGCGCTGAGCGTGGGGATCATCGTGGCTCTGACCTTCCTCTTCGGTTTCGGAAACGTGCTCACGTTGGCACATCGGCTGGGAGTGCCGGCCTGGGTCGCGCCGATGGTGGCGCCTGCGGTCGACTTGTCGGTGGTGGCGCTGCTGATCGCTATCCGGTCTCTGTCGATGCGGGGCGCCCCTGTTGAGGTGATCCGGCCGGCTCGGCGGCTGCTGTTGGCCTCGAGTGTGGTGACCTTGGCGTTGAACGTGGCGGAACCGTTGATCGTCGGTGAGGCGGGGAAGGCGTTGTTTGATGCGGTGGGTCCGTTGTTGCTGATCGGCTGATCGGCTGGTCGGAGGTGGGACCGGTCCTGCTGCAGGCGCTGGCCGCCCTACCAGCCACCAAGTCGCCAGTTGGCGTTGCCCAGACCCAGACCGCCGACTCGGACAGCACATCGACGGAGCAAGCAGAAGGCGTGAACGTCGACGTAGAGTTGCTGGAGCAGGCACGACATGAGGATCGGCGGCATCGCGAGTTGTATCAGCGTCCCATCTCTGCCGAGAGTCTCCGGAAGGTGCTGGGGGTAGGCGCCGGGCCCCGTCACTCGCGAGCGCCCGATCTCCGCGACCTGGCATCGAACGCAAGGTCGTCGGTCAGACAGCGGATAGCGGTCTCGGTCGGTGGCCTCAGCAGGCGGCTCTGCCGGCCGATCCGAAGGCATCGGGCAGGCTAGGTGTTGCCGATGGGACTGCTCTCAAACTGCGACGTCGGCAGCGTCTCCGCCGCCAGCGCAACCTGAAGAGCAGCCATCGGCCCGCCGAGAGGGGCGGGTATCGGTACCAGAAGGGGGAAGATTGACCTCCGTCCGCGGCGACGAATCCGTCTCACATTGACATCTTGACTTCACGCTGGGCAGGCTTGAGCGGAGCGCAGAAAAGCACCTAGGCTGAACAAGGAGTTCAGGTGAACCAAGAGCGGGTCGCCCGGCGGTTGCTGAGGTCGTCGGCCGATCGATCGTACGACCCGCAGGTGGATGTCGACTGGTGCGCGCCGCACGAGCAGGACAAGCTGTACTTCCCGACGCATCGGTTACCTCTGTACGGCACCTCGCTGTGGGAGTCACTCTCGCGAGGGCAACGAATCGAGCTGGCGCGACAGGAAGCGGTCACGTTGTCGTCGGTGGTCATCCACGCTGAGCTCAGTCTCATGCGGTCACTGCTCCGCGCGGTACAGGAGGGCGCTCCGGCTTCGGATCCTGCCCTGTACGCGCTGACCGAAGTCGCTGACGAATGTCGGCATTCGACCATGTTCGCCAGAGCGATAACGTGGCTCGGCGGTTCGGTCGTACCGCAGTCGAAGCTCGTCACCAAGCTGGTGAACATTGTGTCGGCGGTCATCCCGCAAGGTCCGTTCTTCTGGGCCAGCGCCCTGTTCTTCGAGGAACCTGTGGATCGCCTGCAGCGCGAGGCGATGAGCGACGAGAGCATTCAGCCATTGCTTCGGATGGTCTATCGGATCCACGTCTTGGAAGAGAGCCGGCACGTGACGTACGCTCGCGAGGCGGCACTGCGGACGATGGCGGAAGCCGGACCGCTCTCACGCCGGTTGAACCGAATCGGCGTGGCATTGCTGGCGTGGTCGCTGGGGCGTGCGCTGCTCCGGCCGGCGACCTACCGGCGAGCCGGGCTAAGTTCGCGGGCTGCCTATCGTGCGGCGCTCGCCAATCCGCATTACCACGAGTCCTTGCGCTGGATGTCCGAACGGCTGGTGGCCTTCTGCGCGGACGCCGGTTTCATCGAGGGCAGGCTCACCTCAGCCATCTGGCGACGATCCCACCTGCTCTGAGCAAGACCCACCCAACGTGACCATATCGCTTCCGCCGACTTCGTTCACGATCTGCCGCGTGCCGCTCTCTGTGTCACCCCTGACTTGAGGCATTGACGGTTACTGGCAGGGAACCTGGGCATGAACGAAGCCGCCGAAGAACCAGATCGGTCCTTGCACCGACCCGTCGGAACGAGTCAGGTATCGACGTTGTGCTGCGGCGCTTTCCAGGTCTTCGACCAGTTGCAGCCGGTGTGCGGCGAGCAGCTCTTCGACGCCGCCCCGCCGAATGCCCCACTGCCATGGCTCACCGCGCGCAGCCACCTGCCGGAGGACTGCCTGAGCCTCCGGGATGACGGCCGTGCCGTCCAGGATTTCCTGCCAGCAGTAGTCGAAGACCAGAGAACTGCCGGGCGCCAGTCGCGCGAACCAGCGCAGCGTAGCTTCGACGCCTTCTGCCCGCAAGTACGGCGTCACACCGGACCACAGCACGACGGTCCTGACGGCCGGATCGAAGCCGGCCTCCTGCAGAACTCCGGTCAGATCGCCTTCCTCGAGATCCACAGCCAGATACCGGACACCGTACTTGGGCAGGGCGCGGACGCGCTCCTGCTTGCGCACGGACATGTGCGGTTGATCCACCTCGAAGACCGACGCAGTGCCAAACTCCTTCCGCATACGATGGGCACGGCTGTCGAAGCCGGCACCGAGGAGGACAACCTGAGTCGCGCCGGCCGCTGTCGAGGCGGACAACA
This sequence comes from Amycolatopsis sp. NBC_01488, assembly GCF_036227105.1. Taxonomy (NCBI): domain Bacteria; kingdom Bacillati; phylum Actinomycetota; class Actinomycetes; order Pseudonocardiales; family Pseudonocardiaceae; genus Amycolatopsis; species Amycolatopsis sp. NBC_01488. The sequence continues at coordinate 5,706,288 of NZ_CP109434.1, forward strand.
CGTCATCCATGTATTTCGTCCGAATCACTTCGTACCACATTCCGGCGGCCCACTTCTTCCGGATTGCCCGGGCGATCAGCAAGCGCAGCCCGGGAACCTTGATCAAGGCACGCAGAGGTGGCCACCACGGTAGGATCCGGGACGCGAGCAGGTCAGGATTGCGCAGCTCTCGCTCCGGCTGAAGGGCCCCCGCCGCCCGCAGCAGCGTGACTGATTCCGCGGTCGATGCTGTGGGCATCGCAGTTCACCTCACATGGCTGTGGCGGGCATCCAGACGGTCTCGTACTCGATCACTTTCCGGGACGCCCAGCTGGTCGTAGAGTTCCAACGCCTGCTGCCAGTGAACGATTGCCGAACGTGCATCACCGGCCTCCAAGCGGGCATCGCCCACCCCTTCGTGTGCGCGTGCCTCTTCGTAGCGGTTTCCGGTCTCTTTCGCGAGGTGAAGTGCTTCCTCGTACCTTTGACAGGACATTTCAGGTTCACCAACGCGCCGGTGGATCTCGCCGAGCGTTCGAAGCGCTCGGTTTTCGATGTTTCGGTTCCTGATCCGGCGCGCCAACTCCAGCGCTCGCACGCAATGCTCGAGAGCCTTGCGGTGCTGGTTCATGTCAGAACAAATTTCGCCCAGAGCGCGGAGTGCGTAGCCCTCGATCGTGTCGTTTCCCGCTCTGCGGGCAACCGACACGGCTTCCTCGTAGCTGGTGATGGCGTCCTCATGCCTGCCTAGATTGAAGTATATCTCGCCGAGGCCCCGCAACGCATATCCCTCGAGGTCCTGATCGCCGGTTTCCCGACCGGCGGCGAGTGTGCGCTGGAGGACTTCTCTGGCTTCGTCGTTTGACCCCAATCTCGTGTGAACCAGACCCAGTGCGTGCAGTGCTCGGCCTTCGAGACTGCGGTCGCCCCTGTCAGCCGCGATACGAACGGCGGCTCGACAGTCGGTGAGCGCCCGCTGATAGTGACCGAGGAACCAGTTGATGTATCCGCGGCTGGCCAGTGCGTCTGCCTCGAAGAGGGCGTTGCCGAGGGCCGACGCCGCGACGAGCGCGTTCGTGTGCACGGCCAAAGCCTCGTCGTGGTTGCCGCAAATGTGAAAGTATCGCCACACCGTAGACGAAAGCAGGGATGCGTGGGTCGGCCAGCCGTGCGAGACGGTGAATTCCGACATCGTGACCAGATTCGAACATTCGGCGTTGAGCCAACCGAGGGCCCGGTCGTAGTTCGACACGTCCGCAGTCACCGCTGCGCGCTCGGAGAGCCTCGGACGGTGTGGCCAGTCTGTCGGCGCGACCGAGTCCATCGCCTTCGACGCCGTGGAAAGGTAGAAGTCGAACAATCGAGTGAGGGCCGCGCGGCGGTCCGCTTCACTGTCGACGCTTGCCGACAGCTTGGACGCGTGCGCCCGGATCAGATCGTGGAAGCGGTACCGGCTAGGTGTTTGCTGCTGGAGGAGGTGCGCGTCGACAAGGTTCTCGAGCTTCCTCTCCGCCTCCTCCGGCGTGCATTCGATCAGCGCGGCCGCCGCGTGCGGCTCGATGTCGGCGCCGGGAGCCAGCGCGGCCAAGCGAAAGGCCAGCTTCTCGTCGCTGGGAAGTTGTTCGTAAGACAGGGAGAAGGCGGTCGCGACGCTGAGGTCGTCGGTTTCGAGTTCTTCGAGCCGCCGGTGGTCGTCGCGCAGGCGCGCCGCCAGGTAAGAAGTGGTCCACGCTGTCCGATGGCGTAGCCGCGCTCCGGCGATCTGGATCGCCAAGGGAAGGAATCCGCACAGTCGCAGCACCTCCTCGGTGGCGTCGGGCTCGGTGAACGGCCGGTCGTCGCCGACGACTTTCTCGAACAGATCCCGCGCGTCGGCGAGGGGCATGACATCGAGCGAGATGAGGTTGGCGTCGAGGTTGGTGAGCCGCTGCCTGCTGGTGACCAAGGCCATGCTGTGCGGGGACCCGGGGAGCAGGGGCGTGATCTGCGTGGTATCGGACGCATTGTCGAGTACCACCAGGACGCGTCGACGGGCCAGCTGCGCCCGCCAGAGCGCTGACCGGTCTTCGACCTCCGGCGGGATCACCTCGGTGCCCAGTCCGAGCGCCCGCAACAACTTCTCCAGTGCCGTTGACGGCGACATGGGAGCCCCGCCGGGCGTGTGCGCATTGAGGTCCACGAACAGTTGAGCGTCCGGGAACTTGCCGGCTAGGCGGTGTGCCGCGTGTACGGCGAGCGTAGTCTTGCCGACGCCGGCCATCCCGTCGATCGCAGAGATCACCGTGATCGTGCCCGCCGGAGTCGTCGAGGCCGACAGGAGTCGTTCGAGCGCGAGCTGTCGTCCGGTGAAGTAGCTGATGTCGCGCGGTAGGTCGTTGCGTGGCGTCCAGCGCTCCGGTGCAGGGAGCAAGGCCGCGTCGGTGACATACTCGCGCAAGCGCTTCAGGTCGGTTCCCGGCTCGATGCCGAGTTGTTCGCCGAGGGCACTTTCGATGCGCTGGTAGGCGACCAGTGCCTGGGCACGTGAACCCGATCGGTGCCACGCCAGCATCAACAGACCGGCGAGCCGTTCGCGAAGGGGGTGTTCTTCCGCCCACCGCGTCAGCTCGTCGGTAAGCTGCCGATGCCGGCCGAGTTCCAGTTCGAGCTCTACGCACTCTTCGTAGGCAGCCAGCCGTTGTTCGTGCAGCCCGGTGATTTGCGGAATCAGGCCCGGACAGTCAAGGCCGACCAAGACGGCGCCTCGCCAGAGGCTCAGTGCGGCACGGAATTCGTTGACAGCTTCCGTGTTGCCCGACATTTTCCGCAATTCTCGGGCTCGGTCGAGTCGATCCGTGAAGTCGATCATGTCCAGTCGTACGGCTGCGGCCAAGGAATATCCGGCCGCTGTCGACTCGATTACGTGCGCGTTCCCGGCCAAGGCGCTCCGAAGGTTCGACACAGCGTTGCGGATCTGCTTCTCGGCGCTGGCAGGAGGTTCGGCCTCCCAGACTACGTCGATGAGGGTCTCGATGGGGACGACGTGGCCATGGGCCAACAGGAGAGCGGCGAGGACTTTCTGCTGCTTCGGTCCGCCGAGTTTCAGACGCCGGTCACCATCTGTTACCTCAAGAGGTCCCAGTACGCCGAATCTCACACCGCCCCCTCCTTCGACGAACCCGATCATGGCAACGATAGCAAGATTCGAGGACGTGCCGAGGATAGAACAAGGACCGCCTGGGGCAGCATCGTCCGGGGCCGGTCGCATCGCTGTGGGGTGACTGTCAGTCGAGCCGGCAGAAGGGGGACTCGCGAGGTGCCTGAACGTGAAGGTTGACCTGCCGAATGGTCGGATGGTGATCCGCGCTCTGGAAGAGCCGGGGTGTAACACGAAAGCCCTGATCAGGACAGAGGCAACCATAGCAATCCGGAGGTGCGCCAGGCGCTGGGCGGCACGCCGGGAGTCGTCCGGCCGGAGTGCTTGCCGACGAGGAACTCGCCACGGCCGGACAGCGAAGACGCTTGGCAGGTCGCGCAGTTCGCCGCCACGAACGCGGCCCTGGCGCCGACGTCGGCTGCCGGCCCGGTATGGGGATTCGCCGACGGGCCATTCCGGAACTTCGCGACGCAGTTCGGCTGCGACCGGCCCGCCGAGGACTCTCTCGCGAACGTGGCTCTACAGCGTGCAGAACGATTGCGAATCTATGTGTAGGAATTGTCGATGGAGGGGGTTTTGTGGTATTGAATAGCAAGTCGGCGTCGCAAGGCAGATCCGGACTCGCTGGGTACCTGATCACTCAGCGCGCAGCCCTGCGCTGGTCGCAGGAAGAACTCGCCAACCGCTCGTCGGTGAGTGTTCGGACTATTCGAAACATCGAGACCGGCGCCACCCGGTCGCCTCGGCGTGCCTCGGTTGAGCTGTTGCTGACCACAATTTCTGGGGCGGGCGGCGCTCTGCCGATGACGGTCAAAAGCAGCGCCGGCCCCGGTTGGGCCGGATTGTGCATCAATCTGGATCCGCTGGTTGGCCATGCCGGTGAGGTCGAGAAGGTGGCGGACGCTCTTTGGGAGAGCCGTTGCCTGACGCTGACCGGCCCCGGCGGGGTGGGGAAGACCCGGCTGGCGGTGGAGGTCGCAGGGCGGGTCGCTCGACGCGATGCCGAACCGATCGTCGTGATCGGCGCGGAGGCGCTGGCTGGAGGCGACTCGGAGATCGGTGAGCTGACGCGCGAGCTCGACATGGATGGGGAGAAATTTCGCGGCATCGTGCTGTTCGACGGTGTCGAACGGATTCTGGACGAGGCCGTCGACCTGGTGTGGCGGTTGCTCGGTGCGTACCCCGGTATCCGGGTGCTGATCACCTCGCGTCGAGCTTTGCTCCTACCGGGGGTGCCCGTCTGTGAAGTCCGGCCCTTCGGGGTGAGCGAGGACACTTCCGGTGGCTATGCGGCAGAATTTCTGTTCCGACGGCTCGCAGTGCTGTGTCCGACCTTGGATCTCAGCAGTCGGCTGCCGGCGATCCTGAGGTTGTGCAACCTACTTGACCACATGCCCGGAGCATTGGAGGCCGCCGCCGTCTGGCTGCGTTCCGCGTCCTTGGACGCCTTATTGCAGACCGACCCGCTCGAGGCGGTGCTCAGACAGTCGACGGGTCGCGGTCTGCCGCACCAGCGCACGCTGGCAGACAGCATCGATTGGAGTGTGGACATGCTCGACCCGAGGCAGCGTGCGATGCTTCGCGTGTTGTCGGCGTTGCCTGGTCAGTTCACCGTCGCGGACGTTTTCCGTGAGGCGGAGGGCATGCAGTCGATCGGACAGGACGTCGTTGCCCAGCTGGCCAAGCTGGTGGAACTCTCGCTTGTACAGGTGCGGCGCGGTCCGGAATACGCCTACAATGTGCTCGGCTACGTCCGGAGATTCATGAGGTCCGCGTCGGTGAACCTGACCGGTCTGTAACTGGGGACCACAGGTGGCTCGGGGCGAGGGCGCTCGGCGTGTACACACCAAGTGAACTGATCAGCATTCGAAGCTCGAGTGTCAGCGCCTCGACCAGCTGTACCAGGCCGTGGCGAGGGTTTTCGTCCACCGCGATCAAGGCGGCTCGCCCCAGGCCGACCGACCGTGCGCCGAGCGCCAAGCATTTCACTGCGCGGGTGCCTTCCCAGATCCTGCCGGAACTCAGCAAGCAACCGGACGAGCCTTGAAGCAGGTCCATGCAGACGCCGAGGGGCAGTCCGACGCTCGTGAGAAATGCCCTGGGCGCCCAGCCTGTGCCGGCTTCCGCTCCATCGACCGTCACCGCGTCGGCTCCGGCTTCCCAAGCCACCGTGGCGGCGTGGGCGATGTCGGATGCGGGGGGCAGTTTGACCCATACTCGAGCGCGTGGGAAGTTGTTGCGCATCATGCGTACCTGGTTGACGAGTATCTCCTCGGTGAAAGTGCCCGGAATGCTCGTGCGCAGGCTGGCGGCAACCGATCCGAAGAGAGGGTGAGTCGCATACTGTGAGGTGAGTGAGGCGGCGATGCGGGCGTCGACAACGGTCATCCCGCCCAACCCGGGTTTCGCGCCCTGCCCGACCTTGAGCTCGAACCCCAATCGCTCCGATCGAAGGAGCGGCTCGGTGGCGGGATCACTGTAAATGTCGTTCCAGACCTCGGCGTCGGCGTCCTCAGTGGATTGCTGGACGACCACGCCGCCGGCACCGTCCGGTACGGCGCCCAGGTAGGCATCCACTCGATCTGCCAGTACGGATCGCGCGGCGGAGCGAGAGCCGTGGATCGGAACCACATTTTCCCCGACGACCATGGGTAGACCGAGGCTGCCTGCTTGCCTGCTCGCCTCCACCGCGTGGGAGGCGCTGCCCAGCTGAGTCGAGCCGAAGGCTGAGAGGTAGACCGGCAACGGCGACCGGAACCCGCCGATCCTGGTATCGAGATCGACGTCGTGAAAAGCCGGTTCACGGCCGAGCTCGACCATTTTGGCGAGTCGGGCGGGCATGAAGACGGGCGGAACGATGCGAAGAAGGGCAAGTGGATCCCCGGTGAGTTCGACAGCCGCGGACTGGCCGTAGACGTCCTGGCCGTACCCTTCGAGCGGTGGGAAGATCGCGGCCGATCCGGTGCGGGCTCGTTCGCGTACTTCTGCTTCCGGGAACCCGGTGGCGTGTAGCTGCCTCATGCTCCCAACTGTCCGGGAACCTTGGGATACGCGGTCGTTTGCCACAGATAGTCCAATCCGGTGATGAATCGGGTCAGCCGCTCAAGGCCGAGTCCGAATCCCGAGCTGGGCGGGATGCCGTCGCGGAGCACGTCGAGGTACCAACCGTACTTCGCAGGGTTTTCTCCGGTCTCTCGCATTCTGGTGACCACTCGCGTGTAGTCGTGCTCCCGCTCGCCGCCACTGGCCAGTTCGCCGAAGCCGCCGGGTGCGAGGAGATCGAAATTGCGCAGAAGATCACGCTCGTCGGGGTCTTGACGGTCGTAGAACCCGCGGGACCCGCGCGGATAATGAGTTATGAAGAACGGTCCGGCTGCTTTTTGTGAGAGCAAAGCCTCGCCTGACCAGCTGATCTCCGCATGGAGGTCCTGCGTGTGCTGAAGCTCGCGCAACCGAGTCACGGCCTCCCGGTGGGTGAGCGTTTCGAACGGCTCGTGGAGGAGCGAAACGAGGTTCGTCGGGTCCCTGCCGAGTGCGGTGAGATCTGCGGTGCACGCTTCGGTGACGTGCTTCACCACGTGCGTCACGAGTCGTTCGAGGAGCTCCTGGGTGTCCGAGCGGGTCGCGTGCGCCAGCTCGACATCGATCTGGTTGAACTCCACCAGGTGCCGCGCGGTGTCAGCGGTTTCCGGTGGTTCGGCACGCAGATTCGCGGCGACGCAGAAAAGGCGTGACGTCGCGGTGAGCGATGCCTGCTTGTATAGAATCGCGCTCGTCATCAATTTGTACCGGTGGCCGTAGAGGCTGACGTCGAGCTGCTTCGCGCCGCGCGCACCGGGATCGGTCACCGGGCCGACGACCGGCGCCGGCAGCTCGATGCACCCTTCTTGCCGGAGGAAGGCGCGAGCGGCCACCAGGACCTGGTCCTGGACTCGCAGCGCCCGCTGAGTGACCGGTGAGCGCAAGTGCTGACCGGGCGGCGGCGGGAACCGACGGTCGGGGTCCGTCATGAGAGTCTCGATTCAGCGGGTGTCATGCCAGTTGCTCCGATCGTCGCGGCGCTGTCGTACTTACGGCGAACGTAGGACAGGTACTCGAGCAGACCTCGTGAACTCAGGTCCGCCTCTTCGGTGGTCTCGCGGTGGATTGGCAATGTCCCGGTCGCGGCCCAGCGGAGTTTGCCGCGTGCGTCGATGAACGCCCTCGTCGCGCCGGCGTTGTCGGGGTGCAGGCAGTAGGGTATGTCCAGGTGCCCCTTGGCGAACGCGAGGATCAGCGCGGCCCCGATGTCGTGCCCGAAGCTCAGAACGGCGTCGAGGAACAGTCGTGCTTCCCTCTCTACTCCGGTGTCCTCCACCTCCGGCCGGTGGCCGATGTGACAGCGCTCGGCCGTTTGTGCCGCTCGTTCCAGGGCGGATACATTTTCGGCTACGGTCGGTATGCGGTGGGCTTCGGCGCTGGTCTTGACGATGAGCCGGGCCGCGCCTTCCTCGACCGCCAATCGGGTCGCGTCGTCGAGCACGTGTTCGGCGCCGGAGCGGGTGGCCGGGTACATCCCCATGTAGGCGTAGAGCACGATGTGCCATTCCGCCTCCGGCAAGTACTCCCCGGCGAGGCGACGCAGCGCACGGATCGCCTCTCGGTCCTGGTCGGCATCGGCCTGTTGCGCGTAGCTGAGCGAAACGCTGTCGATCCCGTGCTGCACGAAGAACATCGCTTCGAGAATGCTGAGCGCCACCAGGAGGCCGGGCGGGCACAATTGTCCCATCATGCAGCCACCGAACGTCTCCAGATGCGGCCGGCTGCCCTGGCCGCGGGCGGCGGCGAGCGTTTCGGCGGCGACAGCCCAGTTGCGCACGGAATCGCGGAGGGGAAAGCGTCCGTAGGGCAGGCAGTAGGATACCGGGCCACCTTCGGTGGCGTCCATGCCCGCGTCGATCAGCGCAACCATGATCCGTTGGGGTACTGGAGAGCCGTGGCGTACCTGGACAGGGAAGTCAGGGGTCTGCAGTCCGTCGAGGACGGCACGGGTGACGTCGGTCCTCGTCGTCACCAATGGATATCCGTTGAGGTCGAGGCCTTCGAGGACGGCCAGCGTCGCCGACTCGAGGTCGTCGAGGCGGGTGTAGCTGTCGACGCTGATGGTGCCGACTGTAGTCGCGGCCGCGTGTTTCGTGGCGAGCAGGCCCTCTCGCATCACGCGCGGGTCGGACATGCCCATGCGGGGTTGCACCACGAGCCGGCGTCGAGCGGCGGCAGCGGCCACGGCATCTCCGAACGATCCGGGCACTGCGGTTTTCATTTCCCGCCTCGGACCACGAGCGTCGCGAGCAGAGTCTGCAGGCGGCTCATGCCGTCCTCCCCGTCGAGCACTGCACTGAAGCCTTCTGAGAGAAGCCGTTCCCGATACCGGCGGCCGCCGAGACCAATCCCCAATTTGCCGCCGATGACCACTCGGATCGCGCGCAGGGACGGCACCGCGCGAAGCGCGCGGATCAGCTGTAGACCGTCATTGACGCCGTGGCCATTCACCGTGCTGACCACGATGAGGTCGGGCACCACGTTCGTCGCTTCAGCGATGACCAGCCCGACAGGCGGACAGGGGCCGAGGTTGCGCACTGCCAGCCCGGATTCTTCAAGCCATCTCTGTAGGAACACGAGGTTCCAGGTGTGCGCGTCCGAGATGGTTGTGGTCAGAAGCGCGGCGGGGCCTGACGAGCTGGACCCGTGGCTTATTGTGGACGTGTTGGCCCTTCGGCCGAACTGCTGCGCGTCGGGCCTCATCAGTCCTGCCTTTCCTGAGATTTCCTGCAATTCTCGCAGTGTCCTCGGGAGCTCACCAGGAACGTGCCCGGCAACTCGTGCGGAGTTGCCCCTTGGGACACCTTGATCCAGACAGTGGTCTGGAGGGAGGACGTCCTGGTGTCGCGTTCGAGGTATCCGGAGCAGTTCCGTCGGGATGCGGTGGAGTTGGTGAACTCGAGTGATCGGCCGTTGCGGCAGGTCGCGCGGGAGCTGGGGACAGCCACGAGACCCTGCGGTCCTGGGTGAATTCGGCCTAGCCGGCCGCGGAGGCTGGGCCGTCGGCCGAGGATCCGGCGGTGACCGATGAGGTGGCGCGGTTGCGGAAGCAGATCGCTGAGCTGCAGGTGGAGGAGGAGATCCTGCGAGAAGCGGCCAAGTGAGTGGATCCGGTCGGCCGCTACTACAACCACGAGCGGCTGTGCTCCACGTGTTCCGATTCGCGTGGTGTCATTGCTTCCCCGGCCACCGGGCAGTCCGTACCGAGCGGCTGAAGGTGGCGCAGGCCACGCCGAGCAGGAGAACCGAGGCAAGGGTCAGCAGTGTGGTCCGCGGGGTCGAATAGTTCATCAGCATCCCGGCACCGATCATGCCGATCGGTAAGCTGAGGCTCAGGAGAGTGAACACACCGCTCAGCGCCTGTCCCCTTCGCTCGTCGGGAATCTGGCGGATGACAAGGACGTCGAGGAGCACCCGCACCTGTGGCAGGCCCAGACCGAAACACAGGCACATCAGCGCCGCCCACCAGGGCCCCAGCGACAAGGCCAGCCCGGCCAGTGTGGGCACTTGGGCGAGCCCGACCACAAGGAGGAGGGCACCTGGACCCAGACGCCGCTGGAGCGGTGCCACGAGCATCGTGCCCGCCAGTGCGCCGACGGCGAACCCGGCAACCACGAGGCCGACCAGCCAGGGCGCGACGCCGTGCTGTTGGAGCAGCACGATCGTGACGAGCTGGGCGATCCACGCCACGGAGTTGATCAGCATGAGAACCAGAATCGCGGCCCGCATGGCTCTCTCCCGCAGCGCAGCGGTCAAGCCCTTCAGCACCTCGCCGGAGGCGGCCGGTGGCTGTGTCCTGGCCGGTAGCCGGACCAGCCACGTCAGCCCGGCGGACACCGTGAACAGGGTCGTGGCAGCCAGCAACGGGAGTACGGGAGACAGGGCGAACAGCACGCCGCCCAATGGTGGGCCTGCGAGCTCGGCGGCGTTGTTCCGGACTTCCTCGCCGGTGACCGCGGCGGTCAGTTGTTCGTCCGGGACACTTGCCCGGACGAGGAGCATCCGTGCGGTGCCGACGGTCTGCATGCTGCCCAGGACCACCGCGATCGTGATCACGTGGGCGATCGTGAGCTGGCCGAGCCACAGGGCGAGGGCGAGCGTGGCCAGCGCGACCGCACGGGCCGTCTCGGCGAGCACGAGCAGTTTCCGGCGGTCGTAGCGGTCGAGCAGCCAGCCCGCCGGAGCCCCGCACAGGACGGTGGTCGTGGTCTGAACAGCAGCGAAGACGCTGGTCAACGCGGGGGAGGACCAGGTACCCAAGATCAGCAAAGGCATTGCCGTCTCGAGCGCGAACAGACCGAGGAAGGCGCCGGCGGACCCGGTCCACAGCAGCCGGAAGTTGCGGTTCCGGTGCAGCGGGATCACCGCGTGCCCCGTCGGAGTCGTCACAAGCTCTCCCCATTCAGTGGATCGACAACATTCATGATAGCGTGAATGGGTCGACGCCGCGAGAGACACTTGGAGAAGTTTGCGACGATGACAAGATGACCGATGAGCCTGTCCCACCCGTCGTCCCGGTCCGGTACGTGGACGACGTCGAGTCCTTGCGCGCCCTGGCCGACCCGCTGCGTCTGGCAATCATCAACCTCTTGATGACGCGTGTCGACGTGCCGGTGGGCGGCCTCACAGCCAAGGAGATCGCGCGCGAGCTCCAGGTCTCGCAGACGCGCCTGTACCGGCATCTGAAGCAGTTGGTCGGCACTGGTCTGGTCCAGGTGGCAAGCAGCAGGCTGGTCAGCGGGATCGTCGAGCAGGGCTACCGGGCCGGTCAGCGGTCGGTGCGGATCGAAGAAGCCTTCCTCGGTGGGGCCGCGGCCTCCGACGAAGTGCTGCGCACCTTCGGTGCGGTGCTCGACCGGCACCGCACCGACCTCTTCCGGGCTATCCGCGCCGGACACGCCCGGATCGGTGGCTACGACGGCGAACTCCCACCGTCCACCGTCGCGGCTCTGGACGTCCGGCTCTCCGTCGAGCGAGCGGAGTCGTTCGCGAAGCGGCTCTCGGCGCTCGTTGCCGAATTCGCCGAGGCCGAAAGCGATCCGGATGGCGTGCCGACGGCGATGGTGGTCACCTACTACACCACTCCCGATCCGCGCTGACCGGCTGCGGTGTTCAACCTCGCGCCAGCAATATCCCGAACTGCAGCCCCGTGGTGTCGACCCGGGGGTCTGTTTCGGCCTCCGAAACACACGTTAGTCCGACGCGCTGGAATAGCTCGACCCACCATTGCCGGCTCTGGAGACGCTGCTCAGTGATCGAGTGGATGAGGAAGTATGGGTTGTAGAAGCTCAATGCGAGTCCGTGTGCCATCACCGGTGCTTCGGGTCGGTAATCCATTTCGACAACCAGCCAGCGAGCCTCGGGATGATTTCGAAATGTCGATCGGAGCAGTTCTTCGACCGCATCCTCCCCCTCCTGCTCGAGCATCTCCTGCAGAACGAAGGCGGTCATGAAACAAGTACCGTGTCCATTGCCGGGCAGGTCGAGGTCCGCTGCCGCGTCCGCGGCTCCGATGACCATCTCCAGCCGGTCGCCGAGCCCTAGCTCGGCGCGAGCGGACTCGCCCAGCCGCACCGAGGCCGGGTTCGGTTCGATGCCCACGCCGCGCAAGCCCGGCCGTGACAGCAGGACGTCCATGAGAAACCGTCCGTCGCCGCATCCCAGGTCGATGACGGAGGAGGTCTCCGGAGATGCGCTCAGCAGGGCCTGCACGACCGGGACGGCGTCGTAGCGGCCGATGCCGCAGCTACCTGCGCCGACCCGGGTGGTGTCGCGGGTCGCCCAGGGGGCGTCAGGACGGAGCACCTCGCCGAGCTGCTGCATGGTGGAGGCATAGCCACCCACCAACATCTCGTACCAAGGCGCGAAAACCGGCAAGCCTTCCCCCAGCGCCGTCAACCGCCAGCCGTCTTCGTTCACCACGAAGCCTTCGTTCTGAAGGAACAGCAAGAGACCGGGCAGCCGGCCGGCATCGAGACCCAGCTTCGCCGCCAATGCGGTGGCGTCGACGCCGGAGCGCTCGTCAAGCGCCTCGAAGATTCCGAGGTCAAGGGCATGATGCAGCGCCTGGGCGACGAAAAAGTGCCGGATCGGGCTGATGGCGTCGATGAGGCGATGCTGGAAATCGGCAGGAATGGTCACAGAGCGTCCTCGCTTCGATTATTTCGATACCGACGGGATTCGGGTCAGCGGACCGGGACATTGGACAGGCAGAGAGCGAGCCGGCGATGGTCGTCCGCCGTGCCGACGCTGACGCGGAGCCATCCCGGCAAACCGAATGAGTCGCAGTGCTTGACCTGTATCCGGTCGCACAGCAACGCGTCCAGCACCGGGTCGGCGCGGTCCGGCCGGAGTTTGGCCATGACGAAATTGGCGTGCGTGTCGCGCACCTCGGCGAAGACACCGCTGTCGCGCAGGATGGTGGCCAGCGCCGGGCGAGCAGCGCGCACGTGGTCGGCGAGCCGTTGGATGAAGGCAGGTGTTGTCAGCACGCCCGCCGCGGCTGCGAGACTGACCGCGTCGATCGGCATGAACCGTCTCGCAGGCGCCAGTTCGGCGATCATTCCGGCCTCCGCGATGAGGCAACCCACGCGGATGCCTGCCAGCCCGAACGCCTTCGCGAAGCTGCGGTATACCAGGAGGCCGCGGCCGGGGCGAGCGCCGCTGAGCATGCTCGGCGCGCCGGAGAACTCTTGGTAGGTTTCGTCGAGAAAGAGGTACTCGGCCTTCTTGCTTACTTGGGACAGCCACTCGCCGGAGACCATCGTGCCGGTCGGGTTGTTCGGTTGCGCGATGAACACCATGTCGCCGTTACCCAGCTCCGGCGGTATCCCGACCGGTTGCCAATCCGGTCCGAGGCGAATGGGCAAGAATTGCTTGCGCCCGACCCCGGCGCGGTCGGGATAGGCGTCGAAACCGGGTTGTAGCGCCCAGGCTCGGTTCACAAGAGGCAATGCGATGTCCACGGCCTCGTCCACCCCCGCGGTCAGGAGCAGCTCGTCCTGACCGACGCCGAAGTGTTCGGCCGCCAGCACGCCGACTTCGGCGAGAAGACCGCGGGGGTAACGGTGCAACCGCCGGACGGCGTCGACAGCGCGAGCGACCGCCTCGGGTGGTGGGCCGAGGGGGCTCTCGTTCCAATCCAGCAGCAACATGTCGTCGCCGGAGATGATGCATCGGTCCATCGCGGCCTCCTGGATCGTGGCCGGGGTTCCGGTCCGCACCGATGTTCGCGGGATTCGATCGTCATCGGCCAGGCAACAACCCAGGCAACAAATTCCTGTCGAGGTTGCCCCTGCCCTCGTGCCAGTTGCCGGGCATGTGTCCTCGAACGCCGGCCCGATCGCTGGAACCGTGGAAGGTCCGGAGCCGCTTTGCGGCCCCACAGTCACCAGCAGGAGGCTGAACCGGCTCATGAGCACGATTCATGAAGCACTGCGAGCGCGAACCAGTCGCACGCCGGCCGCGATCGCCGTGGCGTGCGGTGACCACGAGCTGAGCTATGCCGAGCTGGACGCCGCTGCGGACCGGCTCGCGACCCGGCTGCGCCGCTTCGAGCTAACGGGACCAGTCGGAGTCCTGCATCGGCGTTCGGCGTGTCACGTGGTCGCCCTTTTGGCCGTGCTCAAGGCGGGCGCAGCCTACGTTCCGATCGATCCCCGGCTTTCCCTGGCCGCGCGTGCCGAGTTCCTCCGCGATGCGGGCGTGCGGGTTCTGGTCAGTGACGGAGCGCCGTCGGAAGCGGACGTTGCGCTCGGGTTGCCGATCGTCGAGGCGGGAGCCGAGGAGGCCGGCAGCGGGCCGGCGGATGTGGGACGCGTGTCGCCGGACGCACTGGCCTACCTCATGCGGACCTCGGGATCGAGCGGCCGTCCGAAGGTGATCGGCATCAGCCACCGCAATGTGCTCGACCTCGCGGCGGAGCCGCGCTTCGGTGCGAACGGGGACCTTCGTGTGCTGCTCCACTCCGCAGAAGCGTTCGACGCCAGCGTCTTCGAGCTGTGGGTGACGTTGCTCAACGGCGGACAGGTCCTGCTGTGGCCCGAGCCGGAGCTGGACATCGCCACGTTGTCGCAACTCATCACCGGGCGGCAGCTCACCCGGATTTGGCTCACCGCGGGCGTCTTCGCGGCGGTCGCCGCCGAGCAACCACAGGCCCTGCAGGGGCTACAAGAGGTCTGGACCGGAGGCGACGTCGTACCCGTGGACGCAGTAACCCGTGTCCTGGCGGCGTGTCCGGGGATATCGGTGGTCAACGGTTACGGCCCCACGGAGACCACGGTGTTCGCGACCAGCCACGCCGTCGGCGATCCGGCCGGCCTCACTTCGGATGTGCCGATCGGACGGCCACTGCTCGGTGTCCGAACCTACGTGCTGGACGACAGCCTGCGGCCGGTACCACAGGGGCAGATCGGTGAACTCTACATCGGCGGCGCGGGAATCGCGCGCGGGTACGCAGGGCAGCCGGCGATGACCGCGGAACGGTTCGTCGCCGACCCGTTCACCGGCGAAGGCAGCAGGATGTACCGCTCCGGCGACCTCGTCCGCTCCGGCGCGGATGCTGCGCTGCACTTCGCCGGGCGTGCGGACGACCAGGTCAAGATCCGCGGTTTCCGGGTCGAGCCGGGCGAGGTCGAAGCGGCTTTGCTGCGATTTCCCGACGTGGCTCGCGCAGCCGTCACCGTTCGCGAAAACGGCACCGGGCAACGGACACTCGCGGCGTATGTGGTTCCAGCCGAGGGATGCGCTCCGGAGCCGGCAGAACTGCGTGCGCGACTCGGCGCACAGCTGCCTGACTACCTGGTCCCGGAAACAGTGCTGCCGATGTCGTCGTTCCCGGTCACGGCCAACGGCAAGCTCGACCGCCGCGCGTTGCCGGATCCGCCGGTGCCAGGACGCGCCGGCGGAAGCGGGAAGACACCCGGCGCCCGGCGCGAGGAGCTGTTCGCCGGCCTGGTCATCAGCGTGCTCGGCATTGCCGAAGCGCCGGTCGATCAAGGCTTTTTCGAGCTTGGGGGTGATTCCATCTCGGCGCTGCGGCTGGTCGCCCGTGCGGCCGGCGCCGGCTGGGGCATCACCCTGCGTGACGTGTTCGCCTGGAACACCATCGCGGAACTCGCCCAGGCGGCGCGGCCGGTCCAGCCCCTCGAGACAACGGCGATTCCCGGACTCGAGCCCGTGCGCCTCGATGACGACGAACTGGCGATGGTGCAGTCGGAACTGGGGAGTGACGCGTGAGCCGGCCCGAGGTCGCGGAAGTTCACCCGCTCGTGCCTCTTCAAGCGGGAATGCTCTTCCACAGCCTTTACGACGAAAACAGCACGGACGTCTACATCGTCCAGTTCGCGTTGGAGCTCACCGGTCCCTTGGACGTGAGCTTGCTGCGCGAATCGTGCGAAGTCCTGATCACGCGCCACGCCTCATTGCGCTCGGCGTTCGTCCACCGCCGGACTGGTGAGCCGGTGAGAGTCGTCGCCAAAGAGGTTGCGATCCCGTGGCGCGAGTACGACCTGACCACAGCGGGCGCCGGGGAACAACGGTCCCGCGAGGACGACGTCTTGGCCGACGAGCGAGCGCGGCGCTTCGCGATGACCCGCCCGCCGCTGGTGCGCTTCTCCTTGATCCGGTCGGCACCGGAAAGGGCGGTGCTCGCGGTGACGGCGCACCACGCGATCCTCGACGGCTGGTCGGTGCCGCTGGTGCTCGAAGAACTGCTCGAGCTGTACGCTCACGGCGCCGATCCGTCGGCGCTCCCGCCGGTGACACCCTACGCCGGCTACCAGCGCTGGCTCGCCGCTCGCGACGACGTCGCCGCCGGGAATGCCTGGCAGGCCGCGCTGTCCGACCTGGCCGGTCCCACCCTGGCCGCACCCGGCGCCGGCCTCGGCAATCCCGCTGCACCTCGCCGCCTGACCGCGGTGCTGCCCGAATCCGAAGTCGTGCTCCTCGACGACGTCGCCCGCAGCCGGAACCTCACCCCGAGCACGATCCTGCAAGGGGTGTGGGCCTTGGTGCTCAGCGCCATGACAGGTGTTCGCGATGTCGTCTCGGGCATCCAGGTCACCGGCAGGAACGCGGAAGTGGCCGGTATCGAACGCCTGGTCGGGATCGTGATGAACACCGTGCCGATGCGTGCTCGCCTGAATCCCGCGGAGCCCGCCGCCGAGTTCTTCGCACGCCTGCAGCTCGAACAGGCCGGCCTGTTCGAACACCATCACCTCGGCCTTCCCGATATCCAACGTGCGGCCGGTCTCGACGCACCTCTTTTCGACACCACCTTCGTATACGAGAACATTCCCTATGATGCCGCGGAGCTGGCGAATATCGTGCCGGGTCTGGCGGTGAGATTGCTGGACGACGACGCGGATCCGGAAGCCACGCACTACCCGTTGAACTTCGTCGTCTTCCCTGGCCCGTCCCTGCGTTTCGAACTGGGGTACCGGCCGGACGTCATTTCGGGAAGAACCGCGTCGATCTGGCTGGATCTCTACCTCGAGACGGTGCGGCGGATCCTGCGCGACCCGAACCTGCCGCTCGGTCGGTTGCCCGCTCTTCCCGGACCGGACGAGGTCGGGTCGACCGGTACCTTGGCGCCGGTTTCGCCGTCGCCGTCATCGCTCGTCGACGTCTTCACCAGACAGGTCGAGCGAACTCCCGATGCCGTCGCGATGGTGGCGGACGGACAACGCATCACCTTCGGTGAACTGGGCGCGCGTGTCGAGCGGCTGGCTCGCGAACTGCGCCGGCACGGTGCCGTGGCGGACCGGTTCGTGGCTGCCGCAGTGCCGCGCTCGGCCGATGCTCTCGTCGCCGTGCTGGCGATCCTCCGGTCCGGAGCGGCGTACCTGCCGATCGATCCCGACCAGCCGGGCGGCTGGATCGCCGAGGTTCTCGCCCGGACCGGTCCGGTCGTCGGGCTGACAACCGCGGATCTGGCCGGGGCGCTGCCCGGGATACCCGACGGCCGCTGGATATCCGGTGTGGACGGGGATGGTCCCGGGAGCGACGCCGCGTTGCCGCCGCACGGCGCTGGGCGTGCGCTCGCGTATGCCATTCCGACCTCCGGATCGACGGGGCAACCGAAAATCGTTCTGGTCGAGCAGCACAGCCTGAGCAACATGTTCCACAGTCACGAACGGCACTACTACGCGAAAGAGGCAACGGGAAACACCCGTCTCCGGGTCGCCTTGACCTACGCGATGACGTTCGACGGGTTCTGGTCACCGTTGTTCTGGATGGTCGCCGGGCACGAGCTGCACCTCCTCGACGACACCGTGCGCAAGGACACCGAGGCACTGGTCGCCTACGTGCACCAGCACGCCCTCGACGTCGTGGAGACCACGCCCAGCCACGCGGAACTGCTGCTGAGCGGAGGCCTGCTCGAAGAACCCGGGCCGCGGGTGCTGGCCTTGGGCGGGGAGCCGATCTCACCGGAGTTGTGGTTGCGGCTGCGACGCGCCGACGTGTCGGCCTACAACATGTACGGACCGACCGAATGCACCATCGACCCGCTGTACTGCCGGATCGACGACGTCGAGCGGCCCAGCATCGGTGAACCCGCGGACAACAACCAGATTCACGTCCTCGACACCTTTCTCCGGCCGGTGGCCGAGGGAGTGGTCGGTGAGCTGTACATTTCCGGAGAAGGCGTGGCCCGCGGTTATGCCGGACGTCCGGGTGCGACCGCCGAGCGATTTGTGGCTTGTACCGCCGGCAACGGCGAGCGGATGTATCGCACCGGCGACCTCGTACGTCGGGATTCCGGTGGCGAGCTGTGCTTTGTCGGTCGCGCCGACGACCAGGTCAAGATCCGCGGGTTCCGGGTGGAACCGCGTCAGGCCGAGCTGGTGATCGCGGCGCTGCCGGAAGTGGCGCAGGCAGCCGTCGTCGTCCGCGCCGATCAGTTCGGTGACCCCCAGCTCGTGGCGTACGTCGTGCCCGCTCCGGGGAGCTCGGTCGACCCGCGCGGTGTGCGCACCGAGGTGAGTTCCGTCCTGCCGGCACACCTGGTGCCCGCGGTGGTCGTGGCGTTGGACGTGCTCCCGACGACGACGTCGGGCAAATTGGACCGGCGCGCGTTGCCGGCGCCGAAGTGGACGTCCGAGGCGGCCCGGGCCGCCAGGACTCCGCTGGAGGCAGTCGTCGCGGACGCGTTCGCGGCGGCGCTCGACGTTGCAGCGATCGATCCGGACGACGATTTCTTCCGCCTGGGCGGACATTCGCTGCTGGTCACGAAGCTCGTCGGGCGGCTGCGATCGGCAGTGCGAACCGAGATCAGCGTCCGGGATGTTTTCGACCACCCCACCGCGGCCGGACTCGCGCTGCTGCTGGACGGCCGGGCCGGGCGGGTGGCGCCGCCGCGCCTGGAGCCTCGCCAGCGTCCGGCCGAGCTGCCGCTGTCCGCTCCGCAACGGAGACTCTGGGCGCTGGCGCAGATCGACGGTACCAGTGCCCCGTACAACGTTCCCTCGACGTGGCGCCTTCGTGGCGGCATCGATCGCGTCTCCCTGGCTTCGGCGATCGGTGACGTGTCACTTCGGCACGAGGCCCTGCGTACCGTGTTCCCGGTTACGAACGGCGAGCCGCGTCAGCGGATTCTGGACCGGCTTCCCGGGGTCGAGTTCTTGGAGTGCGTCGACGAGAAGGAGCGGCGAAGCCGGATCGCCGAAGCCGAACGCGCCCCCTTCGACCTTTCCGGGGAACTGCCGATCCGGGTTCGGCTCTGCAGCGTCGGCGATCAGGACCATGTTCTGTCCGTGGTGATCCACCACAGCGCAACAGACGGATGGTCGGCCGGCCCGTTCGCCCTCGATCTCGCGGCGGCCTATGAAGCGCGGGTGGCGGCAACCGCCCCGGAGTGGTCTCCGCTGCCGGTTCAATACGCCGATTACACGCTGTGGCTCGAAGAGTTCCTGAGCGCTCCGCGTGACTCCGGCACCCTGCGTACGCAACAACTGCGCTATTGGCGCACTGCCCTCGCCGGGCTGGCCACCGTCACGAACCTGCCGACGGACAGGCCGCGGCCGGCTCGCCGAAACCACGATGGTGACCATGTGCGCGCTGTGCTCGGCACGTCGTCGCACAACGCTTTGCGGGACCTCGCTCGACAACACAACGTCACGCTGTTCATGGTGGTCCAGGCAGCGCTGAGCCTGGTGCTGTCCCGCCTTGGTGCCGGCTCCGACATTGCGGTCGGAACCCCGAGCGCGGCCCGGACTGACCCCGCGTTGGACGGGATGGTCGGCTTCTTCGCAAACACAATGGTGCTACGCACGGACGTTTCGGGCGAGATCACTTTCGCGGAACTCCTCACCAGGGTTCGTGCGGCGGATCTCGAGGCGTTCGCGAACGCCGACGTCGCGTTCGACGAAGTCGTCGGAGCGATCGACCCGGCCCGGCTGCCGTCGGTCCACCCTCTGTTCCAGGTCGTACTGGTCGCGCGCGACACCGGAGCGCCCGCGCTGAAGTTGACCGGTTTGGCGGTCGAGGAAGAGCCTCCGGCGCACGTGGCAGCACGGTTCGACCTGACCTTCGAGTTCGGTGTCGTGTCCGGTGACGAATTGGAACTCGCCCTGGTCTACGCCGTCGATCTGTTCGATCGGGTGACTGCGAAGGCCATGGTGGACCGCCTCGGCCAAGTGCTGCGGACGGTCGCCGACGCCCCCAGCATTCCGCTGCGGCAGGTGGACGTCCTCCTGCCGGATGAACGAGGGCGGATCGCCAAGGCTGCCGTCGGCCGGTCGTCGGGCGAGTGCCTGCACGAAGTGTTCCAGGACCGGGCTCGGGCCACGCCCCAGGCGATCGCCGTCATCGCCGGCGACGAGCGGCTCACCTACGCCGAACTGGACTCCCGCGCCGACCGCCTCGCCGGCCACCTGCTCGCGCGGCCCCTCACCGGCCCGGTCATCGGCATCCACCTGGACCGTGGGCCGGAATTGGTCGTGGCTCTGCTGGCCGTGCTCAAGGCCGGTCGGGCGTACGCGCTGCTGGACGTGGAGTTTCCACCGGAGTGGGTGGCCACCGTCGCCGGCGACTCCGGAATGAGCTTGGTGCTGTCCACATCCGCGCGCGCCCGGACAGTCGAGTGGCGCGGTGCCGAAGTTCTAGACTTGATGGCCGAGGCACCTCTGCTCCCCGCCACATCCTCGTCGAGCCCCGCTGTTTCCGTGGACCCGGATGCGCCGGCTTGTGCGATGTTCACCTCCGGTTCGACCGGCCGGCCGAAATGCGTCCTCGCCCCGCACCGTGCCCTGACCGGCACCTACCTCGGCCAGGACTACCTGAGTTTCGGCGCGGGCCAGGTGTGGCTCCAGCTGTCACCGGTCTCCTGGGACGCGTTCGCGCTGGAGGTGTTCGGCGCGCTGCTTTTCGGCGGCACGACGGTGCTGTACCCGGGTGCGCAGATCGATCTCGACACGGTCGCGCACCTCGTGGCCGAACACGGGGTGACGTCCTTGCAGCTGTCGGCCAGCTTGTTCAACCTCCTCGCGGACGAACGGCCGGAGGTGTTCGACGGGCTGACCCAGGTCATGACCGCCGGCGAGACCGCGTCGGCAAGCCACGTCGCCACCGTGCTCGCCCGGTGCCCGCGATTGCGAGTCGTGAACGGCTACGGGCCGGTCGAGACACTGGGATTCTCCACCGCCCACGACATCGTCCCGGCCGATGTCGAACGCGGCTCGATTCCCATCGGGCATCCGGTGGCGGGCAAAGCCGCCTTCGTGCTCGACACGGAGCTGCGGCCGGTGCCGGACGGTGTACCCGGCGAGTTGTACCTCGGGGGAGTGGGGCTGGCGCGGGGTTATCTCGGCCGGGCGGCCGGCACCGCCACGCGCTTCGTGGCTTGCCCGTTCGGCCCGGCCGGGGCGCGGATCTACCGCACCGGCGACCTCGTCCGCCGGACCCGGACCGGGGTTCTCGAGTACCTCGGCCGCCTCGACGACCAAGCCAAGGTCAACGGGTTCCGCGTGGAACCCGGCGCGGTCGAGCAAGCTCTGTCGGGCATTTCCGGCGTGCGGCGTGCGGCGGTGGTGGTGCGCGACGACCGATGGGGAAAACCCGCGTTGACAGCGTACGTGGTGGGCACGGACGTCGACCCGGCACGCCTTCGTGCGGCGTTGTCGGAGGTGCTGCCCCGGCACCTGGTCCCCACGGCTTTTATCGGGCTGGCCGACCTGCCGCTGACCACCAACGGGAAGCTCGATCGGGGTGCGCTCCGGCAACCGCACTTCGAAGCCGACGAGGGGCGGCGCCCGGTGGCCACCTCGGAGGAAGCGCTCCTGGCCACCTTGTTCTCCGAGGTACTCGGCGTTCCCGAAGTGGGACCGGACGATGACTTCTTCGCCTTGGGCGGGCACTCGGTATCGGCGATCCGGCTGGCTGCGCGAGCTCGTTCCGCGAACCTCGTGGTCACCGCGCAGCAGGTGTTCGCCCACCCGACCGTCGCCGATCTGGCGACGCACGTGACGCGGCCGGATCCGGGCGACTCGCAGCCGCACCTGGACGGCTCGCTCGAACTGGACGCCGACGAACTGGCCGAGGTCGCCTCCTGGCGTAACGCCACCACTCCGGACCCGGCGGAAAGCGAGTGAGCGTGCGCGACCCTGTTGCCGAAGAAGTCCTGCCCTTGTCGTCCCTCCAAGAAGGACTCTTCTTCCACGCCCAGCACGACACCCAGGGCCCCGATGTCTACCTCGTCCAATCCGGACTGGTGCTGGAAGGAGCGATCCGGGAGCAGGAGCTCCGAGCCGCATGCGACCGCGTGGTGCAGCGCCATTCCGCGTTGCGGGCGAGTTTCCTCGGCTTGTCCTCGGGACGGATCGTCCAGGTCGTGCCCGCCGCCGTCACCGTGCCGTTCGAAGTGACAGATCTCTCCCACGTTCCGGCCGCCCGGCAGCGAAGCGAGCTGACCGATCTGCTCGATCGCGACCGCCTCCGGCGGTTCGACCTCGGGAACGCTCCCGCCCTGCGATTCCTCCTGGTCCGGCTGGGGCGACGACGTGCGGCTCTGGTGCTGTCGATCCACCACATCCTGGTGGACGGCTGGTCCATGTCGGTGTTGTGGCGCGATCTCATGCGTGCGTACTCGGGGGTCGAGCCGGCGGCGCCGGCGAACTACAGTGCCTATCTGGGCTGGCTCGGCCGGCAAAACCGCACCGACGCCATCGAGGCATGGCGGTCAGCGCTGGCGGGGCTGGACGAGCCGGCGCTGGTCGTCCCCGACACGGGCGAGCGGACCGCCGCATTGCCGTCGAGGATCGTCACCGAATTGCCGGCCGGCCTGACGGCCGCACTCGACCGGGAGGCACGGGCACGGCGGCTGACCCTGAACACGATCGTGCAAGGTGTCTGGGGCCTGTTGCTGTCGAACCGGCTCGGCAGGCGTGACGTCGTGTTCGGGGCGACTGTATCGGTCCGGCCGGCGGAGGTACCCGGAGTCGAGGACGTGGTCGGCCTGCTGGTCACCACCGTCCCCGTCCGGGTCACCGTCGACCCGGGAGAACCGCTCGCGCGGATGTTCACCCGGATCCAGCGGCAGCAGTCGGCCCTGATCGCGCACCACCACCTCGGCCTGGCGAACATCCAGCGGGCGGTCGGACTGGGGGACCTTTTCGACACGGTCATCGTGTTCGAGAGCCAGCCGGCCGGAGAGCCGGAGGTTTTCGGTGCTCTCCGAGCCACCGCGCTGCCTGACGACAGCGAGTCCGGGGTCATGCATTACCCGCTCAGTCTTGCCGTTCACCCCGGGGAACAGATGTCGTTGCACCTCAGCTTCCGGGCCGACCTGATCGACCGGGACGCCGTCGACCGGCTCGCCGCGGGACTGGTGAGCGTCATGGAAACCGTGGCGGAAGATCCGGATCGCGTCGCCGGCCGGCTCGAGCGGACGCCCGTCGGTACTGGCGCGCGGCTCGCCGGAGCCGACAGCCCGACCGTTCGTCCGGTACCCCGCACGACGCTGCCCGAACTGTTCCAGGAGCAGGCCGCCCGGACGCCCGGAGCGACCGCGGTCGTGCACAAGGGGCACACGTTGACCTACCGCGAGCTGGACCGGCGCGCGAACCGGCTCGCCCGGGCCCTTCGGCTGCGCGGCGTCGAGCGCGGACACGTCGTGGCGGTTGCCCTGCCCCGCTCCCTGGAACTGATGATCGCGTTGTACGCCGTGCACAAGGCAGGCGCCGCGTACCTGCCCGTCGATCCGGATCTCCCGGCGGAGCGGGCCGGGATCATGTGCGCCGACGCCCGGGCGACCGTCACCGTGACCGAACGAACCTACGAGGAGCTGGTGAAAGCCGAGCCCGGGCGGCTCACGCTCGGTGCCGCCGCGCCCGAGGACCCTGCTTACGTCATCTACACGTCGGGTTCCACCGGACGGCCCAAGGGGGTCGTCGTGCCCCACAGCGCGATCGTCAACAGGCTGCTGTGGATGCAGGACCACTTCGGGCTGGAGCCGGGCGAGCGGGTGCTGCACAAGACACCCGTCGGCTTCGACGTGTCCGTGTGGGAGCTCTTCTGGCCGTTGCTGGCCGGTGCCACCGTCGTTCTGGCCGATCCGGGCGGGCACACCGATCCCGCTTACCTGGCCCGGTTGATCGAGACGGAGAAGGTGACCACCGCCCACTTCGTGCCGACGATGCTGGATGCGTTCATCCGCGCACGTGAAACGACAGGGACCAGGTTGCGCCGTGTCATTTGCAGCGGTGAACAGCTCGATCGGGAGCTGGCCGGCAGCGCCCACGCCGTGCTGGGAGTCGCCCCGCACAACCTGTACGGCCCGACCGAGGCCGCCGTCGACGTGACTGCCTGGCAGTACGATCCGGGAGACCGGCGCGCCGGTGTCCCGATAGGACTGCCGATCTGGAACACGCAGGTTCACGTGCTGGACCACAACCTGCACCCGGTTCCGGCCGGGGAAACCGGCGAGCTGTACCTGGCCGGCGCAGGGCTGGCGCACGGCTACACGGGCCGGCCGGACTTGACCGCGGATCGGTTTGTGGCCTGCCCGTTCGGCGCCTCCGGTGGCCGGATGTATCGCACCGGCGACCTGGGACGCCGTGGTCCGGACGGGGCACTCGAATACCAGGGGCGGGTGGACGACCAGGTGAAGATTCGTGGCGTCCGCGTCGAACCGGACGAAGTCTCCGCCGTGCTGGCCGGCCACCCGGCGGTGCGCAGGGCACTGGTCGTCGCGCGTAAGGCGCCGACGAGCGGGAACCGGCTGGTGGCCTACGTGGTTCCGGCGGAGGCGGCTTCGGCCGATCTCCGGGGCTACCTCGAGGCACGGCTGCCTTCCTACCTGGTCCCCACGGCTTTCGTCGGTCTCGGCTCCATACCGGTGACCGCCAACGGGAAGGTGGACCGGCGCGCTCTGCCGGAGCCTGCGAAGCGTGACGGGCCGCCCCCGCGGCGCCCGCAGAACGCCGGTGAGCGAGCGCTGAGCGCAGCCTTCGCGGAGGTGCTCGGCGTTGCGGAGGTCGGGACGGGCGAAGACTTCTTCGAACTCGGCGGCGACTCGATCTCGTCGATCCACCTGGCGGTGAAGGCACGCGAGGCGGGTTTTGTGGTGACCACGCACGACATCTTCCGATATCGCACCGTCCGGGAATTGATCGTCCACGCTCGTCCCGGTGACCGTCCGCCGGATGGGGAGCCCGTCCCGGCGGCAATGGCACTCGCACCGGCGGAAGCCGAGATCCTCGACCGGCACTACCCGGAACGAGAGGCCGTCTGGCCGGTCTCCCCTTTGCAGGAGGGCCTGCTCTTCCACGCCGATTGCAGCGCCGGCGAAGTCGACGTGCACGTCGTGCAAATCGCGCTCACGCTGACGGGGGAGGTCCGTGCGGCCGACCTGCGCGCGGCGTGGCGAGCCTTGGTGCGCAGGCACGGGGCCCTGCGTGCGGCCTTCCCCCGGCTCCCGTCCGGGCGGCCGGTGCAGGTCCTGCCGAGCGGGGTGGATCCGGTCTGGAGCGAGGTCGAACTCGTCGACGATCTACCGGCCCTGCTGGCGAGTGACCGGCTGACGCCGTTCGACTTGAACTCGCCGACGCCGGCGAGGCTCATGCTCGTCCGCGAAAGCTCCGGGAAAACCACGGTCGTCCTGACCTTGCACCACATCGTCGTCGACGGGTGGTCCATCCCGACGTTGTTGCGCGATCTTTTCGCCCTCTACAAGGGAGACGAGCTGCCCGGTCCCGCTTCCTACGGCGACTACCTGGCGTGGGTGACGAGACAGGATCGGTCGTCGGCGGCCGCTGTCTGGGCGAGTGCGCTGGCCGGCCTGAACCGCGCGGCGCTCGTGGCTCCCGGCATCCGTTCCGCGGCGACCGCCGTGCTGCCGGCTCGGATTTCGACGCAGTTGCCGGTCGAAGCCTCTCGGCGGATCGCCGCGGCCGCTAGAGCCGGCGGGATCACGGTCAACACCTTGACCCAGGTGGCCTGGTCGCTGCTGCTCGCTCGGTTGCTGGACACCGAAGACGTGGTTTTCGGCGCCACGGTATCCGGGCGTTCGCCGGAAGTGCCCGCCGTCTCCGAGATCGTCGGCCTGTTGATCAACACCGTACCCGTGCGGGTGCGGATCCGGCCGGACGAGCGGCTGATCGACCTGTTGACCCGGGTTCAGGACGAACAGTCGGCGCTGGTGGCCCAGCACCATCTAGGGCTCACGGAGATCCATCGCGCGGTGGGCCGGACGGCCCTGTTCGACACAACTGTCGTATTCGAAAACTACCCCATCGACAAGTTCGGCGACTACGGGCAGGCGGGACGAAACCCGCTCGGCGAGATCGGGCTGGACCTGGGATTCGTGGAAATGGCCGCTCATGACGCCTTTCATTATCCGTTGCGCCTCATGGCAGCGTGTGATGATCGCATCTTCCTGCGGATAGATTACCGGGAAGAGTTGTTCGACGAATCTGTGCTGTGGTCGTGGATCGAGTGGCTTGTGCACGTGTTCGAGTCATTCGAAAGTGATCCGAATACGCTGATTCACCGAGTACTGCGCGGAAAGCTCGCCGGATGTCCGATGGTGCCGACCTCGACGCCCGATCGGCCGGGTGCGGCCGGGCACGAGCCCTCGGTGCCGTCGGAGGCGGGGGTGGAACTCATGCGTCGGCTTCGCCCGATCGCCGCTGAAGTGCTCGGGCTTCCTTCGATCGGGGACGACGAAGATTTCTTCGAGTTGGGTGCGGATTCCTTGGTCCTGGGCCGCCTGGCGGGCGCGTTTCGGGCCGGAGCCGATGTGGAAATCCCGGTGCGGCAGCTGTTCGAGCGCAGCACGTTGGCGGGGGTGATCGATTACTGGGAAGTTGCCGGTCGATTTCCTGGCCGAAGGAGCCCGTCTTCTGAAGACTTCGAGTGCTAGCCAACCGTGAACTTGGAGAAAGTCATGGAAAATCCGTTCGATGATGAACAGGGGCGGTTTCTCGTTCTGGTCAACGATGAAGGACAGCACTCGATCTGGCCCGCCTTCGCGGAGGTACCACTGGGCTGGCGCCAAGTATACGGCGAAGCCGATCGGCGTTCCTGTCTCGACTACGTCGAACAGAACTGGACGGACCTGCGTCCCGCCGGCCTTGCAAGGCAGGACCGGTGATGGGCGCGCCTTCGACCAGCGATCTCCCCGAGTATCTGCTGAGTGAGACGGAGGCACACACCATCTCGATGCTGGCCAGGAGTCTGCGTGAAAGTGTTGCGCACCCGACCTCATCGGCCTTCTACGACGAACACTGGAAAGAACTGGTCGCGCTGCCCCCGGGCCTTCGTGTGTTTCTCGAGTCCATCCGTCGCAAGGAGTCCGGTGGGGCGTTCCTCGTGACTGGTCTGCCGGTAGACGATCATGCGATCGGTCCGACCCCGGCACATTGGAGTACGCCGGCCGGGGATTCTCGGACGCTCGAGCACGAAATCATCCTGGCGCTGTGCGGGCTGTCGCTCGGAGAACCGTTCACCTGGGCCACGCTGCAGTCGGGACGGATGGTGCAGGATATCCTTCCCGTGCGCGGCGACGAGCACCGGCAGAACGGCCACGGCAGCACATCGTTGCTCGAGTTCCACACGGAGGACGGCTTCCATCCGGACCGCTGCGACTACCTGCTGCTTTACGGACTCAGAAATCACGACCGCGTGCCGACGGTCGTCGCTTCGATTCGCGATGTCCGGCTCAGTGCCCGTGATCGAAAGGTGCTGGCGGCCCCGCGTTTCCACATTCTTCCTGATGACGAGCACATCCGGCAGCTTGAGATCCGGAACCCGGCTCATCCGGCGTTGCGGGTGATGAAGCGGATGCGTGATGTTCCCGAGCCGGTCGCGGTCCTCTTCGGCGATCCCGCGCACCCTTATCTGAAAGTGGACCGTCCGTTCATGCGCTGCGCGGGCGACGATCCGGCCGCGGCGCGTGCGCTGAGGCATCTGATGGAAGAGCTCGAACGGGTCCAACAAGACGTGGTCGTCGTTCCGGGAGCGCTTCTGGTCGTGGACAACTACGTCGCCGTGCACGGACGCCGCTCGTTCGTCAGCCGCTACGACGGAACCGACCGCTGGCTGAAGAAGCTCACGGTCCGGCGGGACCTCCGCCGGCCCGTTCTGTCATCGCGTTCGGCCGGCGAATACGTTTTGTACTGAACGGGAGAAGTGCGTGCGAACGGTGATTGTGTCGGGTGCCAGTAGTGGCATCGGAGAGGCGACTGCGGCGCGTTTCGCGGAGGCAGGCGATCGTGTGATCAACTTCGACGTGGCAAGACCGACTGGCCCGGCCGGGTCCTCGATCAGCTGGGAAGAAGTCGACGTTTCGGACTGGGCCGCGGTGGCCGGAGCCGTGGCGAAGGTCGAGTCCGAACACGGCGGCATCGACGTGGTGGTCGCGAACGCCGGGATCAGCATCCGCCACCCAGCACTGGAAATCAGTGAAGAAGAGGCTCGCAGAGTGCTCGAAGTCAACCTTCTCGGGGTCCTGGCTCTGTGGCGCCATGCTGCTCGCGCGATGTCCGCGTCGGCGCGGCCGGGCGTGCTGCTGGCCACGTCGTCGGTGAACGGACTGCGCGGCTATCCCTTGTACGCCGACTATAACGCGTCCAAGGCGGGAATCGGGGCCTTGTGCCGAACGTTCGCCCTCGAACTCGCGCCGTTGATCCGGGTCGCGTGTGTGGCGCCGGGAGCCGTGCTCACACCGATGCAACGGGCAGAATACTCCGATTCCCTGCTGGAGGCGGTCAACGGCTGTATTCCGGCGGGCAGGCACGCCGCGCCCGAGGAGATCGCGAACGCCTTCTTCTACTTGGCTTCTCCTGATGCGGCGTTCGTCACCGGTCATGAGGTGGTTGTCGACGGAGGCGAGACCGCGGGGGCGACGACCACAGCATTGGCGAAGCCGAAATGATGTCGTGCAGAACGCAACTGCAAGGGGTTCGCGCATGACAGCGACAGACAGCCTCAGGCTGCTCACCGCCCAGTCGGAGGTGTGGGCGGCCCACGAGGTCGATCCGGATAGCCCCCAGTTCAACTGCGCCGGTTATCTCGAGCTGTCCGGGCCGTTGCAGCGGGACTTGCTCGATCGTGCGGTCGAGCAGGTGGACTCCGAGTGTGAGGCGCTGCGCGTACGCCCTGACCTGGCTCGCACCAATGTTTCCGGCGCTCTGGCCGCCGGCGTCGCCGAGGCGGGCGGATCCGGCGTGGAGTTCGTCGACCTCACCGGGGCCGCGTCGGTGGCTGACGGCAAGGACGCTGCTCGGTCGGCAATGGCCGAGGACTTGGACAGGCCGCTGCGGCTCGGCATCGACTCACTCGTCCGCATGACGTTGTTCCGGCTCGCGCCCGAGCATCATCTCTTCTACCTGCGCATCCACCATGTCCTGCTCGATGGTTACGGCCAGGTTCTCTATTGGCGACGGCTCGCCCGGGTGTACTCCGCGCTGGTCACCGGAAACGAACCGCCCCCAAGCTCTTTCGGGCGGCTGCGCGATCTGATCGGTGAGGAACGCGGCTACGTCGCCTCAGCCGACTTCGCCCGTGATCAGTCGTACTGGCTCGACCGGATGGCCGACCCGCCCGCGCGGATGAACCTCGGCGGCACGCCGGAGCCACGTCGACGGGTGCTGCGCACCGCCGGAGACGTCGCGATCGCGATGCGCGAGCTGCACCTGGCCGCCGCGGTCCTCGACGTGCACTGGTCGGTGCTGGGCACCGCCGCGCTCGCCACCTACCTGCACCGGCTGACCGGGCAGGAAGATATGGTGCTCGGATTTCCGGTGCGCGCGCGGACCACGCGGCTGGCACTGACCACGCCCGCCATGCTCGCCAACGAGCTGCCGCTTCGGTTGTCGGTATCTGCGGCCGTCACGACGGCCGAGCTGGTGGTTCAGGCGAATGAGTCCATCGTGCAAGCACTGCGCCACCAGCGCTACCGCGCGGAGGAGGTGCACCGCGCATTGCGTGCCCGGCACGGACACGTCGAATACCCCGCAGTGGTGGCCAATCTCGTCTCGTTCGACAGCGCGCTCACCTTCGGTGCCTGCGCTGCTTCGGTGTGCCAGCTGTCGACGGGACCGGTGCGTGATCTGTCGATGGACTTCTACGGCGGTACCCAGGACGGGCCACTGAGGCTGGGCGTGAGCAGCTCCGGTGCCGTGACCGGTCGGTCCGACCTCGATGCGCACCGAGCTCGCTTCGGCGAGTTCCTGGCGGTCTTCCTCGCTGCGCCCGGGAACTCGCGGCTGAGGTCGCTGGAGCTCCCGGTCGGCAATGAGCGAGCCGGAACCGGGCTGCGGTCACCGGCGCCGTCCGGGACCACGACCTCTCCGGCACAGTGACCGCGCCGCGCGGTACCGCGACCCGTACCTGACCACAAGGGAGATCCGATATGTCCAAGACGGCGGTCTTGCTAGCGGGCCAGGGGGCCTTCCGCCCCGGAATGTTCGCCGGCGAGCGCAGTTCTGCCGAGCTCGACCGGCTCCTCGACACGGTCGACGCCACGGCCGCCGAGTTCGGCCGGCCCAACGTTCGGCACCACCTGCTCGACCCCGCAACCCCGGCCGCGGCGGAGCTGGCCACAGCTGACCCGTTCACTCTCCAACTGCTGGTGTTCACCGCTGCGGTGGGTGAGTACCACCTGGCGGCCCGCGAGGGAACCGCGGACGTGCTGGTCGGCCACAGTCTGGGCGAACTCGCCGCACTCACCGTCGCGGGCGCCTTCGACCTCGTGGACGGTTTCCGGCTGGTGTGCCACCGTTCGGTCGCTCTGGCCGAGCGCGCGACCGAGCCGGGCGGAATGCTCTCGATGGATCTGCCTGCCGACCGAACCGGGTTCGTCGTCGCCGCCGTGGGTGACCGGCGGGCGCGAGTCGCGGTGCTCAACGCGCCGGCACGCACCGTCGTAGCGGGGCCGGACAGCGCGCTCGACGTGGTGCGCGGAGTGGCCGGGGCGCTCGGGGTGAGGGCGGTTCGGCTGCCCGCGCCGTACGCCTACCACTCGCCTGGGATGGCGTTGGCTGCCGAACAGTTCGCCGAGGACGTCAAGAGTGTCCGGCAACGGCCGCTACAGCTGCCGGTCTACTCCCCGCTGTTGCGCGGATACGTCGACGATTCCGACGACCTGGGCGCTTTGCTGGTCCGGCACCTGACCACGCAGGTGGACTTCGTCGCCGCGATCCGAGCCCTGCACGCCGAAGGGATGAGGACGGTCATCGAGTGCGGGCACAGCGGCCTTGGCAAGCTGGTGGAAGCCTGCGTGCCCTCGGTCAGGGTCGTCGCACCGGCCGAGACACCCGAATCGAAGAACACTCCGGCCGCTCTTGCCTCCCCCCTCCCCGTGGCCGCGACGGCTTCGAGCGTCGCGGAGGTGGCTGAGCGGCTTCGCATGTTGTACGCGACGGTACTGCAGTACCCCCTCGAAGCAGTCGAGCCTGAGGCCGATTTGGAGGCCGACCTGGGCATCGACTCGCTCAAGCAGGCCGAGATGCTGGGCAGGGTCAGGGCGGAGTTCGGGCTGCCCGCCTCTGCCGGCGACGGGCGGCTGATCGCTCATGCCACGCTGGCCGAGCTCGCGGGCACGGTCACGGCCATCCTGACCGCTGAGGAAGTGACGCGATGAACACGCGGGGGCATGTCATCGTCGGGGCAGGAGCGCTCGCGCGGGAGATCATCGGTTCACTCGCCGCGGCCGGAGTCGAGGCCTCATCGGTGGCACCGGGGACGCCCGTCGCAGCCAACGCGGTGGCGGTGCACGTCGCGGACCCGGCCACGTATCCGATGTCCGAGGTCTGCCGCGCGGCAGCGGTGGCCAAAAGCCCGATTGCGGTGATCGTCGCCGACACACGGACCGGCGCTCCGGGGGATGGGGCTTCGCGCGGTGGTCCTGCCGCCGTGCGTGCTGCTGTCGAGCAGCTGGCAGGTGAAACCCGGGTCAATGCGATCGCCGTGGCCGGTCCGAAGGACCGCGCGATCGGCGCCGAGGTGGCCGCGGCGCTGGTGTATTTGACCGATCCTCTCGCGGCCCCGCTCAGCGGCCAGTGCCTCACTGTGGACGCCGCACTGATCGGCCCGTCCGCCGGCACCAGCCCCGGGCCGGCCGAACCGGATGTTCATCTGCGCGGCACGGATTCGGACGTGGTCGCAGTAGTCGGGATGGGTCTCGTGCTGCCCAGGGCGGCTTCCCCGGATGAGTTCTGGAAGCTGCTGCACGGCGACCTCACCGTGTTCGGCGAGCCAGGCACGCGCATCGACCTCGACCACGTCTGGTCGGCGGATCCCGACGAGGACGACCACACCTACTCACGGGTGTCGGGCTTCATGGTGCCCCACGGCAGTCCCGATCCCGATGAGGACTTCACCGAGCGCTGGTTGCGAAGCAGCATTGCCCAGGCCATGTCCACGGTGAACACATCGGCATCGCATCGACACCTGTTCGCCGTGGGCCTCACCGTCGGTGGCAGCCACCACTTGGAACAGAGCCTGGTCGTCCGGGAGGTGCGCAGGCTACTCGGCGACCGGTTCGACGCGGCGACCGAGCGGCGATTGCGCGACCTGTACCCGCTAGCGACCGACTCTCCTGAGCGAATGCTGCCCTATCGCATCGCCCGGCGGGCGGCAGCAGACTTGCCTGCCGGCACCGAAGTCGTGGTATTGGACGCCGCGTGTTCGTCGTCGCTCTACAGCATCGACATCGGGGCGCGGGTACTACGGGCGGGTGAGACTGACGTCGCGGTGTGTGGCGGTGCCTTCGCGCTGGGCGTGCAGAACCTCGTGCTGTTCTCGAAACTGCGCGGCCTGTCGCGCTCGGGCGAGGTTCGGCCGCTGGACTCCCGCGCCGACGGCGTGCTGTTCACAGACAGTGCGGCCGTGCTCGTGCTCAAAACCCTGTCGCGTGCACGTACCGACGGCGACACCGTACTTGGCTATGTGACCGGCTTCGGTGGCTCGTCTGACGGCAAAGGGAAGGCCATCTACGCGCCGAACCCGGTGGGCCAGCGGATTGCGCTGCGCCGGGCGTGGGCCGCGGCGGGCGTAGCTCCAGCCGACATCGACTGGGTCATCGCGCACGCCACGGGCACACCCACCGGCGATCGGACGGAACTTTCCGTGCTCGGCGAGCTGGCCGGGTCAGGCGGCAGTTGGACGGTGTCGTCCAACAAGTCGGTGGTCGGCCATCCCGGGTGGGCCGCGGGCGCGGTCTCCACCGTGCACGCACTGCTGGCACTGCGTCACGAGAGCATCCCCGCGCAACGACACTTCAGCGGCCTGCCGGCCGGGCTTGGCCGCGACGTGCCCATCACCGTTCCCACCCTGGACATCCCGTGGCCGGCCGGGGACCGCCCGCGCACGGTCGCCATCTCGGCCATGGGCTTCGGCGGGACCAACGGGCACCTGCTGATCAGCGACACTGTCCCGGCGACGCCTCCCGACGCTCGAGACGACGCCGCTGAAGTCACCGAAGACCCCGTCGTCGTCGCCGGGTGGGCCACGCACCTGCCGGGTGGCCCCGACGACGAGCGAGTACGCGAGTGGCTGTGCGGCGGTCCCGCGAGCTGGCCCACGAGGTTTCCCGGAGACTACCCGTTGCCGTCTCCGGTGGACATGCGGCTCGCCCCGTCGGCGATCGCCGCGATGGATCTCAGCCAGGTGATCGCGGTCCGGTGCGCGGACGCGCTGGCTGCCGGCTGGTTCAGCGGTACCGGACTGGCCGAGCGGACCGCCGTGTTCGTCGGGCACAGCGGGCCGACGACGGCCGCGGTGCGCCGTGACACCCGCGCCTACCTCGCCGGCCTGGCGGCCCGCGGCGGCATCGACCGGTTCGATGACCTGGTCGCCGAGCCCGCCCGAACCGTGGTGCCCGCCGCGACCGAGGACTCCTATACCGGCCTGATGCCCAACATCGTCGCAGCCAGGATCGCCCAGCGGCTGGATCTGCACGGACCAAACATGTCACTCGACGCAGGCCTGGACTCGTTCACCTCGGCACTGGTCACGGCCACCCGATCGTTGCGCGACGGCGATACCGACCTCGCGTTCGTGGTCGGTGTCTCCGCGGCAGCCGAGCAAGCGGAACCGAGAGAAGGCCGCGAGTCGGCAGAGGGCGCCGCCGGCGTCGTCCTGACTCGTCGCAGCACCGCGACGAGTCATGATTTGCCCGAGCTGGCGACAGTCCATGTCGGCCGGCCGGGTGCCGGACACGCAGCGATCGGCCGAGACCGCGTGTACCACGGCGCGGAAGGTGCATTCGAGCTGCTGCAGGTACTGCACACGACCACCGGTCAGAGCGTCCTCGCCAACCAGCAGGACGACCGCACCCCGGCCGTCGTCGTCACCGTGGCAAAACAGAACGGCCGAAGCACCAGCCTGCGGGAAGAGCTCACTCGGCACGTCCTCGAGCTGTGGCCGGCCCCGGCTCGGCCGGAGCATCCGGAAATGCCGGCGATTCCGCCGAACTGCCTCGTTGTCACGGACAAGGCGGACGCGTTCGACCGGCAGTCCGCCACCGTGCTCGGGCTCGACACCGATGTTGCGCACGTCGACGCACTCGTGCGCGCGAGCGAGGCACAGCACGTCCGGATCGTGCTGACCGCGGGCGGGACGTTCGAGGAAGCGCTCACCGCCAATGACCTCGCCTTCGCTGTGATTCGGGCGATGGCCGGGCCGCTGGACGCGGGCGGGAGCCTCGGCGTGCTGCTGCTCGACGGCTTCGACGGCGAGGTGCCGCGCCCGGAGACCGGGCTCAGCACGGGGTTGCTGCGCAGCGTCGAGCAGGAACTGACCGGCTGCGCGGCCTTCGCCGTGATAACCGACTCCGACAACCTGTCGGCCGGGCTGGCCGCACTG
Organism: Amycolatopsis sp. NBC_01488; assembly: GCF_036227105.1. NCBI lineage: Bacteria > Bacillati > Actinomycetota > Actinomycetes > Pseudonocardiales > Pseudonocardiaceae > Amycolatopsis > Amycolatopsis sp. NBC_01488. The sequence continues at coordinate 5,740,789 of NZ_CP109434.1, forward strand.
GCCGCCGAAAGCGGGCACCATCGGCACCTTCCGGTCACCTACTTGCGTGCCGGCGCCCGCTACGAACTGGTACCAGTACCGCGCCCGGTGAACGAGGCCGATACGGAAGACACTGTCTCCGGGATGGTCATGAACCCGGTGGTACTGGCCACCGGCGGCGCGCGGGGAATTACCGCTCGGCTGGTGAGCGAGCTGCTCACCGGTCGCTCCCCGCAAGGGGTCTGGCTGTTGGGTACGGCGCCGGAGCCAGACCCGAGCGCTCTGGTGGACCTGCCGGACAAGCCCGCCGCCCTTCGTGAGCTTATGGCCCGCTATCCCGGGGAGAAGCTGGCTTCACTCGACCGCCGCTTCAACGAGTCCGTGCGCGCCGCCGAGCGCGCCCGCACCATCCAGGACCTGCGCGTGCGGTTCGGTGAAGACCGCGTGCACTACCGTCGGTGCGACGTGCGTGACGGCGCCCAGGTAGCGGCGGTCATCGACGAGGTGGTCGACGCCGAGGGTCGTGTCGATGTCGTCGTGCACGGCGCCGGACTGCTCCACAGCACCGCCCTCATCCGGAAGACCCTCGATGACTACCGGCTCGTTCGTGACGTGAAGGTGCGTGGTGACCACAACTTGCGCACAGCGCTGGCCACGCGGCCACCGGCGCTGTGGTGCGGACTGAGCTCCGTCGTTGCGTTCGTTGGAGTGCCGGGAGAAGGAGACTACCAGGCGGGCAACGAGTACCTGATGCTGTCGGCCGCCACCAGTCGGGCAGCGGGGCGCGACGAACTGGCCATCCTCTCCGGGCTGTGGGTGGAATCGGGTATTGCGTCCGGTTACGCCACCGGGTCGTCGTTCACTTCGGGCCTGACCGGCCTCACGCCCCTCACCGACGGGCAAGGCACGGAGTTGTTCCGCGACGAACTGGCCGGGCGGCACGACCTCGGTGGAGCGCTAGCCGCGACCTGGCTCGGCGAGGCGGAATGGTCGACGCTGCACCGCCGCGCTCCCGGTTTGCGTCACCGGGCGAGCACTCGACCGCCGGTGTTCCTCACCTCGCCGCCCGACACTGACGGCGCCACGGCCACGTGGCGGTGCGTGCTGGACGTGGTCGAGCACCCTTGGTTACTCGACCACCTTGTTGACGAGCGTCCGACCGTTCCGGCCACGGTCATGCTGCAAATCGCCGCGGAAGCCGCGACCGCAATCAGTCCCGGGTTGGTGCCTGTTCGCTTCGCCGACGTCGTGCTGTCGGCGTTCATCCGCGCGCCTCGCGCATCCTGGCCACGTCACCTCGTGGTCACTGCCACCCGGGACGGCGACGTGATCCGCGTGTGCCTCAACAGCGCGCCGCCAGGACGCGTGCCCGCTCGCGAACACGCGCGAATGACCGTGCACCTTGCTGCGGAGTACACACCCGCCCCCCGGGTTACGGTAGCGAGGCCACTTGGCATCCCGGTGCCGGATGTCTATCAACTCGGTGGCTCCCTTCACTTGCAGGGAGTTTTCGGTGGCCTGCGCGACGCCAGGTTGCATGAGGACGGCGGTTCGGCACGATTCGGGATGTCCCGTCACGCAACGCGGTTGGACGACTTCACCGTGCCGAGCGTTGCTCTGGACGCATTGTTGCGTACCTCCGTGCTTGACGGTCAAGATTCGGAAACGATCACGGCTGTCGTGCCGACCGCTATTTCCATGATCGACATTCACGCCGCGGGAAACGACCGGGACTGGAGCAATCGATGCGGTGGCGACGTCGCGTTGCGGTATTATTCAGCTGGCGATAGTGGGTCTAATGAAGGTGTGGCAATGTTGCCGAATGGGACCGTTTTGGCGCGCTTCTGCGGACTTTCATCCGTTTCGAAAGGGTCTGTGAAATTTGACCGGCAAACGGGGATGGTGGCGAGGTAATCCACTTGGGCGTGCACTCATGATCGCTGCCGTCAGCGAATCCTGGAGGCTGTCCTGATTAGCAAATCACTGAGTTCGCAGGGCATGGTGATCATGCATTCATGGCCGGTGGGCAACGACCATACCTGCGACGGAGAGCCGTTGGGCTGTAGTTCTGGGACGGGTGGCAGAATTGTGACTTTCGCGTTCACGTCGATACAACGGATGTGCGTTCGTGGAATCGACTTTGCAGCTGGGTTGTCCAACTGCTTCGGTTGTTGGAAGGACCGCGCGGGGTGATCGGAGAGTAATGTGCGCAGCCAGGCGATATCGGCAGGCGCGACGACCCCGAGTAGGCCAACCGGTGGCGGCTGCTCTGAGGGTGGTGGAATGCGCCACGGGTTCGCGGACTTTGCGGCGAGGTCGATCAACCTCTGCAACCTCGGTAGGGCGTCGATCGCGGTTTCGCCATCCTTCGGGGCAGTTGAGTCGACGTACACCAAGTGCGCAATGCTTTCTGGCACCAGGTTGGCGGCGGCCGAGATGACTCCGCCTCCGTAGCTGTGTCCCACGAGTACCACGTCTTCGAGATCGCCTTTGTCGATCAGCCTGACCACGTCGTCTACGTGCGTGTCGAGCCCCACTTCCGGGGTGAGCAGGTGAGCCCGGTCTCCGGTGCCTGTAAGTGACGGCGCAATCACGCTATGGCCAGCGGACTCGAGAAGCGGTACCACTCGATCCCAGCATCGACCGCTGTGCCAAGCACCGTGCACCAGCAAAAACGTCGGCATGGTCGAGGTGACCTCTCTCTTGCGATTGAAGACGGATGGGTAATTGATACCGCGCGTTGGAGGCAGGGCGCTCTTTGACATTTAGGATCATCGTGCCACACCTGCCACATCTCGAATCTTGGCGGTGAAGAGCCGACAGTGCTCCACCACCAAGGGCTTCCGGCCTGTGTTCTCGATTCAGGCGAAGGGTTCGGCCGATGATGACGTTGGGTTCCGGGAAGAGGCGGGGTCGCCCTAGTGTCCTGCGCCTGAAATTCGTTGGCAATATCGTGCGAGCGAGTCGATGATCTCCTCGGCGGTCTTGCGCCAGACGAACGGGCGGGGGTCTTCGTTCCAGCCCTTGATCCACTCGCGGATGTCCTTCTCCAGCGCCGCAACGCTTCTGTGGACGCCGCGACGGATCAGCTGATCGGTGAGGAACGCGAACCACCGCTCAACCTGGTTGATCCAGCTGGACCCGGTCGGAGTGAAGTGCATATGCACCCTGGGATGTTTGGCCAGCCACGCCTTGATCGCCGGAGTTTTGTGGGTCCCGTAGTTGTCGCAGATCAGATGGATGTCCAGCCCTTCAGGCACGGTCTTGTCGATCGTGGTCAAGAACTTCTTGAACTCGGCGGCCCGGTGCCGGCGGTGCAGTTCGCTGATCACGGTGCCGTCGGCGGTGTTGAACGCCGCGAACAGAGTGGTGATGCCGTGACGGACATAGTCGTGGCTGCGCCGCTCAGGCATGCCCGGCATCATCGGCAGCACCAGCTGGGATCGGTCCAAGGCTTGGACCTGGCTCTTCTCGTCGGTGCACAGCACCACCGCCCGCTCCGGCGGGTGGTGATACAACCCGACCACGTCGACGACCTTGTCCACGAACAACGGATCGGTAGACAGCTTGAAGGTGTCGGCCAGGTGCGGCTTGAGTCCGAAGTCTTGCCAGATCCGCCCGATCGTCGAGCGCGACAATCCGGACCGTTCAGCCATCGACGCGCGTGACCAGTGCGTGGCGTTGCGGGGCGTCTGTTCCAGGGTTGTCACGATCACGTCCTCGACCTTGTCCAGCGTGATCGACGGTGGCCGGCCCGGCCGGTCCTCATCGACCAGCCCGTCCAATCGCTGAGCGACGAACCGGGAACGCCACTTTCCCACCGTCATCCGATGGATCCCGAGCCGATCCGCGACCTCGGTGTTGGACCAGCCTTCCGCGCAGGCCAGCACAATCCGACACCGCAACGCCAACGCTTGTGCCGACTTCGCCCGCCGCTCCCACCGCAGCAACGTCGCGCGCTCATCATCGCTGAGGACCAGCTCGACCTTGGACCGTCCACGACCCACCATCGCCGCACCCTACAATTAGATAGCGAATTTCAGGCGCAGGACACTAGCGGTGCCCCAGCGGGCAACGGTGGTCGGCCGATGTCGAACCAGCCGGCGATGTCCACCATGCCGATGTAGCGGTAGGTCGTTTCTGGTTCGTCAGGAGGACTGTCGGTGACCTTGCGCTGTCCGTCGCCCACCTGACGAAACTAGCAGAAATTTGCTCTGCGATCTGGGCATCTACGCCGCCGTGTTCCGGGGTCAGCGCGACGAGCACGCCTCGGAGAACGCTTACCTAAGGTGCATCTCGGCCTTCTGCCGCGCGGACTCGACGGTCACCTTGACTTTGAGCCCTGAGCGCGGGTCATTCGTCAAAGGCTATCGCGCCGACGGCGTGTGGTGATCGACGAAGCGCAGGCGCACGCTGATGCCGATCGATGAGGAGGTTGCGTTGAGGCAAGTGGTGGTCTACAAACCGTGCGGCTGTAAGGCGCGAGGAGAAGACGGCGGGTGAGCCAGGCGACCGGTGTCTTCGGTTGGCTGAGCGGGGTCACGGAGTTGGTATTTCTCCCTGGAGCTGTCGTGTGGTCGGGACGGCCGGCGGCATCGGGTGCGTCGTGGCGGCTTCCGGTCTCGTGCGGCCGCGGAGCAGGCGCGGGCGTATCTGCTCCAAGCCGATGTCGGTCCGGGGCGGACCGCGGTGACGGCGGGGCAGTGGTTGGACACCTGGCTCGAGATGCGCCAGACCCTGAGCTTCAACACCCGCAGGTTGTACACCCAGCAAGTGAACGACTACCTGAAGCCGTACCTCGGGAGTGTGCCACTGCGGTCGTGCACCGTGGCGCGGGTGCAGGCGATGTTCGTGGCGTTGGCCCGGGGGAACGCGACACGTGAACGGCAGCTGTCGTCGGGCCACGTTCGTGCGGATCCGGGGACACTGGATGCGGCTTTGAACGGCGCGATCCGGGTTGGGTTGATCGAGCGGAACCCGGCGCACCTGCCGGCGCACCTGGTGGAGCTGCCGCCGGGGCGGCGGCCACGCGCGGTGGTGTGGACCGAGGCACGGGTCGCGCACTGGCGAGCCACCGGTGAGCGTCCGCCGGTGGCGGTGTAGACCACCCAGCAGACGGGCGAGTTCCTGGGGCGCACGCGCGTCGCCATCCAAAGTATGAGTTGCATCTGGGTAGTCGCGTTGCTCGGATTGCGGCGCGGCGAGGCGTCCGGCCTGCGCTGGTGCGACCTCGACGCTGCGCTCGTGCACGTGTCACACTAGGTCCAGGACCGGGGTGGCCGCACGGTGGTGTGCCCGCCGAAGACTGAAACGAGCGTCCGCACCTTGGCGCTGGATCATGGCTTGGTGGTCGCGCCGCGGGTGGGTTGCAGCCGGGAATCAATCTCGTGAGCTGTCCGCGGAGGCCCGGGCGCAGCTGTACCTGTTTTCTTGCCGGTGCCGGAATGACGGTACTGCTCGCTTTCCTTCCCCTTGGCGTGCAACTCATCTGGGCCTCACGACCAAGGCGGCAATCCTGAAATTTGCGCCTGACCTCTGCGAAGTGGTCGTCGTCGGTCGGTGGCAGCGGGAGCGGGCGTTCCGCACTCGCTATCAGCGCACCGCGCAATGCTACCGCGCTCCGTAACCCGCACAGTGCGGGTGCCGACAGCGTCAGAACGCTCGGCGCGAAGGTGTTGCTGGACTTCGCAGCCGAGATGAACGGGGAATAGGCTGGGGCGGGCATCCGCTGGCGAGGTACCTACATCGCCTTGTAACAGCACATTCACGACGTGCGGTACGGGCTGGCATCGCCGGCCCGCCGATCAGGCCGCGGTGCTCCTCGCACGCTACTGCAGGAGTGAGTTGGAGCCGGCTGAAGCGAGGGACCGGACGTGCGCGTCGTCGAAGGGTTCGTTGTGACGGACTGATTCGAACTCACACGGCTTGACCTGGGCAAACGCGTCCGCCGAGTCGCTGCTTCGACTGGAAATATGACGCTGACCTGGGAAATCTCCGTGCCCCCGGTGAGATTCGAACTCACACTGGACGGGTTTTGAATCCGTTGCCTCTGCCAGTTGGGCTACGGGGGCGTGAGGCCACAACCCTACGGGATCATCGGACCCGCTCCGTGACCGGGGCCGGGGGTGTCGCGCCGGCCACTACGTGGTGAACGCCATCTCTGCTTCTGGATCGTTCCCGGTAGGCTTCAGGTTCGCGGAAAGCCGCGAGACCCACCGTCCCGCCGAATCTTCAGGAGGACCCCGGTGACCGATCAGGCTACCGAGGCCAACGGTGCCGCCACCGTGCCGCAGCGTCGGGTGCTCGTCGCGGAAGACGAGGCGCTCATCCGGCTGGACCTCGTCGAAATGCTGCGTGAAGAGGGCTATGAGGTCGTCGGGGAGGCGGGCGATGGGGAGCAGGCCATCTCCCTCGCCACCGATCTGAAGCCCGACCTCGTGATCCTCGACGTCAAGATGCCCAAGCTGGACGGGATCGAGGCCGCGGCCAAGATCACCGGTGACCGGATCGCGCCCGTCGTCATCCTCACCGCCTTCAGCCAGCGGGATCTCGTCGAACGCGCTCGGGACGCCGGGACCATGGCGTACCTCGTCAAGCCGTTCGCCAAGCGGGACCTCGTGCCCGCCATCGAGCTCGCCGTCAGCCGGTTCTCCGAGCTGCAGGCCCTCGAGGCCGAGGTCGCCGGGCTCACCGACCGGCTCGAGACGCGGAAGGTCATCGACCGCGCCAAGGGCCTGCTCATGAGCCGCCAGGGGCTCACCGAGCCCGACGCCTTCCGGTGGATCCAGCGCACCGCCATGGACCGCCGGACCACCATGAAGGCCGTCGCCGAGGCCGTCGTCGAGAGCATCGGAAGCTAGCCGGACCGACGGTCGGCAGGCAGAATCACCCTGGTGAGACTCCTGCCGGTCGTCGTCGCCCTCACGCTGCTCGCGGGGTGCGAATCGGCCAAAGAGCCCAGCGCGCCCGCGCCGACGACGTATGAGCTGCCGCCGCGGCAGGTCCGGCCCGACGAGACCGCGCTCAAGCTGCCGCCCGCCAAGAACGGCGACACCGAGTTCACCCTGATCGGCTTCGCCGCGGGGTTGCCCAGCATCACCGGGAGCCACACCGAATTCCCCGCCACGGGCCAGTTCGTCCGGCTGCGGCTGGTGGTCACCAACACCGGGACCTCGAGCGTCCTGTTCGACACCCAACGCCAGCTGCTGGTCGACGACCGGGGCGCCACCCACCCGCCGGACGAGCAGGCCATGCTGATCAAGCGCCAGCCCGGTCAGTTCGACCTCGGGCACAGCGTGCGCGTCGAGTTCGACCTCTACTGGGACATCCCCAAGGACCGGAAGCCGGTCGCCGTCCGGGCCTTCGGCGGCCCGACCATCACCGACATGAAGAACCTCAACGGCACCGACATCAAGCTGTGAAAACGGGGGCCCGGCAAGCAGCACCGGGCCCCCGACGTACGACGATCAGACGCCGAGGTCGCCACCGAGGTAGGCGGCTCGCACCTTCGGGTCGTTGAGCAGCTCGGCACCGCGCGCGCTCTGGACCACGCGGCCCGTCTCGAGCACGTACGCGCGGTCCGACAGCTTCAGCGCCTGCTGGGCGTTCTGCTCCACCAGCAGCACCGTCGTGCCGCGCTTGTTGATCTCGCGGATGATGTCGAAGATCTGCGCGATCAGCATCGGCGCCAGGCCCATCGACGGCTCGTCGAGCAGCAGCACCTTCGGCTTCGTCATCAGCGCCCGGCCGATGGCGATCATCTGCTGCTCGCCGCCGGACATGGTGCCGCCGAACTGGTTCTTCCGCTCCGCGAGCCGGGGGAACAGCTCGAAGACCTCGTCGAGGTCGGCCTGCAGGTCGTCCTTGCGGGTGTAGGCACCCATCAGGAGGTTCTCCTGCACCGTCATGCCGGGGAACACGCCCCGGCCCTCGGGCGACTGGCCGATCCCGAGCAGCACGCGCTTGTGCCCCGGGGTCTTCGAGATGTCCTGGCCGTTGAACGTGATCCGGCCGCTGGTGAGCGGCCGCAGCCCCGAGATCGTCTTGAGCGTCGTGGTCTTGCCGGCGCCGTTGGCCCCGATGAGGGAGACGATCTCACCCTCGTCGACCTGGATGCTCATGCCCTTGAGGGCCGCGATCTTGCCGTAGTGGACGTTGATGTCCTCGACCTCAAGAAGCATCTTCGGACACCCCCAGGTACGCCTCGATCACCTTCTGGTTGTTCTGCACCTCGTGCGGCAGCCCTTCTGCGATCTTCTGGCCGAAGTCGAGCACGGCCAGCCGGTCGCTGATGTGCATGACCAGGCCCATGTCGTGCTCGATCAGCAGCACGGTGCGGCCGTCGTCCCGGATCTTGCGGATCAGCGCCTGCAGTGCGTTCTTCTCCGCCGGGTTCATGCCCGCGGCCGGCTCGTCGAGCAGCAGCAGCTTCGGGTCCGTGGCCAGCGCCCGCGCGATCTCGAGCCGGCGCTGGTCGCCGTAGGAGAGGTTCTTCGCGACGCTGTGCTCGACCCGGCCGATGCCGACGAAGTCGAGCAGCTCCCGCGCCCGCTCCCGGCCCCGCTTCTCCTCCTTGCGGTGCGTCGGCAGGCCGAGCACCGCGCCGATCGCGCCCGTCTTGTGGTGCGCGTCCGCGCCCACCATGACGTTCTCCAGCGCCGTCATGTTGTGGAAGAGCCGGATGTTCTGGAACGTCCGGGCGATGCCGCGCTTGGTGACGCGGAACCGCTTCATCCCGTCGACGCGGTCGCCGTCGAAGCGGACCTGGCCCTCGGTCGGGTGGTAGACGCCGGTGACCACGTTGAACACCGTGGTCTTGCCCGCGCCGTTCGGCCCGATGAGCGCGAAGATCTCGCCCTCGTTGATGCTGATGTTGACCTCGCGCAGGGCGGTCACGCCGCCGAAGCGCATGGTCACGTTGTCGAATTCGAGCAAGGTGTTCACTTGGCGACCTCCGCCGACGCCTCGGAGTCGGGACCGGCCACTTCGGCGCCCATCGTGCCCATGCCGCCGGTTCCTTCCCGCAGTTCGGCCTTGCGCTGCCGGGACGGCAGCAGGCCCTCGGGCCGCAGCGCCATCATCAGCACCAGGACGGCGCCGAAGACGAAGATGCGGTAGTCCGCGAAGTTCCGGAAGCGCTCCGGGAGCCAGGCGACGACGAACGCGCCGAGGATGACGCCCGGCAGGTTGCCCGCCCCGCCCAGCACGACCGCGGCCAGGATCGTCGCGGACAGGATGAACGGGAAGTTGTTCGGCTCGACGAACACGGCCTTGCTGGCGTAGATCGTGCCGGCGAAGCCGCCGATCATGGCGCCGATCGCGAAGGCGAGCAGCTTGAACTTGAACGTCGGCACGCCCATCAGCTCGGCCGCGTCCTCGTCCTCGCGGATCGCCGCCCACGCCCGTCCGACGCGGCTCTTGTTGAGCCGGATCGAGAAGACGACGACGAGCACGATCGCGAACAGCATCAGGTAGTAGTACGGCGCCGGGTCGAGGAAGAACTCGACCCCGAAGATCGGCTCCGGGTGCGGGACGTTCGTGATGCCGCGCGCGCCGCCGATGGCGTCGGTGTTGTTCGCGGTGATCCGGACGATCTCGCCGAAGCCCAGTGTCACGATCGCGAGGTAGTCACCTCGTAGCCGTAGTGTCGGGGCGCCGAGGATGACGCCGGACACCGAGGCCAGGAAGATGCCGAGCACCACCGTCGGCCAGAACGACCAGCCGTACTTGGTGCCGATCGACGCCCAGGTGTAGGCGCCGATCGCGAAGAACGCGACGTAGCCGAGGTCCAGCATGCCGGCGTGGCCGACCACGATGTTGAGGCCGACGGCCAGCAGGATGTACGTCCCGATCGGGAAGATCAGCACCGTGGTCCAGTCCGAGTCCGGCGACATGAAGGCACCGATCCACGGGGCGGGCAGGATCAGTGCGAAGACGATCAGCAGGATGTAGACGCCGTAGCGCTGCCACTGCGGCGCACCGGCCCACCAGTCGCGCATGCCGTCGATCGGGTGGAACCCCCGGCGGCCCGGGGATTCGTTTCCGTGTACCACGTCGTTGCCTTTCATACGCGCGCCCGCTGCAGCGATTCACCGAGAATGCCGGTGGGCCGGAACATGAGCACGAGCACCAGGATGACGAAGGCGGTGACGTCCTTCCAGGCCGAGCCGAGGAAGATGGAGCTCCAGTTCTCGACGAGGCCCAGCACGATTCCGCCGAGCAGGGCACCACGCAGGTTGCCGATACCGCCGAGCACCGCGGCGGTGAACGCCTTGATGCCGAGCAGGAATCCGATGCGGTAGTCGGTGTTCTCGTATTCCATGACGAACAGGGCCGCGGCGACGCCCGCCATGGCCCCGCCGAGCAGGAACGTGATGCGGACGATCCGGTCGATGCTCACGCCCATCAGCACGGCGGCCTCGGGGTCCTGGGCGGTGGCGCGGATCCCGCGGCCGATCCGGGTCCGGCGGACCAGCTGGTCGAGGACGATCATGACGATGACCGCGCCGATGATGACGAAGACGTGGTCGGTGCGGACGACGCCGTTGCCGATGCGGAACAGCTCCTCGTGCGGGATGAACCGCGGCGCGGACTGCTGAACGCGGCCCGACTTGCCGAAGACGTCCGGGATGACGATGAGCGCGAACAGCTCCTGCAGGAACAGCGACGCGCCGATGGCCGAGATCAGGGCGGCGAGCCGGGTCGCGCCCTTCTTGCGCAGCGGCCGGTAGGCGACCTGCTCGAGGACGATCGCGGACCCGCCGGAGACCAGGGCCGAGACCACGATCAGCAGCAGCAGGATCCCGATCATCGAGAAGATCGTGAAGGGCGCCGACGGCGCGATGGAGATGAGGATGAACAGGGACGTCATCGTCCCGATCATGAAGATCTCGGAGTGGGCGAAGTTGATCAGCCGCAGCACGCCGTAGACCATCGTGTAGCCGAGGGCGATCAGGGCGTAGATGGAGCCGGCTACCAGGCCGCCGATGGTGCTGCCCAGAAACTGGCTCTGCAGATCTTGGAACATGACGTAGTTGCCTTACCTGACGGGGCGAGGATGGTCGCCACATTGGCGGGGAGCGGGGGTGCTGTGGCCGTCCACAGCGCCCCCGCTCCCGTGAGGTGTTACTTCAGCTCCGTCAGCCGGCGATCTTGGCCTCGGTCGAGGCGCCGAGGTTCTTGATGACCGCGCCGACGACCTGGTAGACGTAGATCGCGTTGGTCTGCGGCTCGCCGTTGTCCTTGAACTTGATCTGCTTCGACGCGCCCTTGAAGTCTTCCGTCTTCAGGAAGTCGTTGATCTTCTCGCCGGTGGTGTTGCCCGCCTTGACCGCGTTGATGATGGCGGTCGCGGCGTCATAACCCTCGGTCGCGTAGATGGCCGGGTCGACGTTGAACTTGGCCTTGTACTTGGTGGCGAAGTCGTTGCCGGGGGCACCCGGGTCCGGGATGTTGCACGGGCAGCCGACGACGGCGCCTTCGGCGGCCGCGGCACCCGCACCGGAGACCAGCTGCGGGTCGAGCGAGCCGTCACCGGTGGCGAAGGTGGCCTTCACGCCACCGTCACGCAGCTGCTTGAGCAGCCGGCCGGCCTGGGCGTAGTAACCGCCGTAGGCGATGACGTCCGGGTTGGCGGCCTTGACCTTCTGCACGGTCGACGAGTAGTCCGACGCGTCCTTGGCGAACTTGTCGCGCTCGGTCGTGATGCCCTTGTCCTTGAAGGTCTTCTCGAACGCGTCCGCGAGGCCGACGCTGTACTCCTGGTCGTCCGAGATGACGTAGGCGTTCTTCGGCGACTTCGCCGTGATGAGGAAGTTCGCGATGCCGGGGCCCTGGTCGTTGTCGTTCGCGACGACGCGGTGCCAGTACTTCCAGCCGTTCGCGGCCAGACCCGGGTTGGTCGCCGAGGGCGACACGCTCGGGATCTTGCCCTGCTCGAGGACACCGCCGACGGCCTTCGACTCACCGGAGAACGCGGGGCCGATGAGGGCGGTGATCTTGTCCGTCCCGATCGCGGTCTGCACCAGCGACGTGGCCTGCTCCGGCTTGCCCTGGCTGTCGTAGTTCTTCAGCTCGAGCTTCACCTTGGGGTTCGTGGCGTTGTACTCGTCGATGGCGAGCTTCGCGCCGTTGTTGGGCGGAATCACGATCCCGGAGTTCTCCCCGGTCAGGTCGCCCATGAACCCGATCTTCAGCGTGCTGCTGTCACCGCTGCCCGACGAGCTGCTGCCGCCGGCACAGCCCGCCAGCGCCAGCGACGTCGCCGCTGCGAGGGCGAGAACCCGTCCAAAACGCACTCCTGACACCGACTACCTCCCATGACCAACCAGCCGCCGGTAGGCGTTGCCCCCGACACAGGGGCTAGGTTAGGGCAGGAAGATATCCCTCTCGCCCGTCATGTGCACAGGCGGCCTCACTACTCTGTGTCCACATCGTGACGATCGCAACCGAGACGAATTGCACGAAAAGCCGAACGACGTTTCGTTACAGCCCGCCGCTGGTCACGTAGCGATACTAAGTATCGGCGCTCGTTATGCGAATGGGTGACAGCAGTGTTTCCGCAGTATGTCATCGCCCATTTCGGCGGGCGGTGCGTGGCCGGTTTCCCGGCGATCCGGTGTTCACCCTGGCGAGGGCCCCACGAGGCGGGCACCGCCGTAGGGATGCACCTTACGTCCGATTCGGGCGGGCCGAAGGGACCCGCCCTCGCTCACCGGGACCGCGGGTCTGCACGAAAGTCCGCTCGTTCGGGCCCAGCCGTCACAACCACCGGTTGTCGTGGACGCCGGAACGGCTGTTGGACCCGCACCCGTCGCCGGCTGTTCGCTGGAGGCAGCCGAGAGACAGGGAGAGGCACCATGCGGGAAGTGGTCGAGGGCGTCGCGGCGGGGGTGCCGTTCGTGGCGCTGCCGCCGGCGGACCGGGAAGCGCCGGCGGCGCTGGTGGCGGGCTGGCACCTGATGGAGGTGCCCGCGAGCGAGCAGGCGTTCGCCGAGGCGGTGCCGATGACGGGCCTGCAGGCGTGGCGGGTGTACTTCGGCCTGCCGCTGACCGGGGCGAGGCTGCCCGAAGGCGGTCCGGCGGAGCTGTTCCGGCTGGCGACCGAGGACGCGGTGCTCAACGTCTTCGAGCCGGTCACCGAGCAGGCGGTGGCGGAGTTCCCGGCGGCGCTGGCCGAGCTGCGGGACCGGCTCCCGGGCGCGGACGGTCCGCTCGGCGTCTTCGGCGGCTCGGCGGGCTCGCTGGTGGCGCTGGAGGTGCTCGCCCGCGGGGACGTCGCCGTCCGGGCCGCCGCGGTGGTCAGCCCGGTCGCCCGGCTGGCGCCGGTGATCGCCCGCAACGAGCGGCTCTTCGACGTCACCTACCCGTGGACGCCGCGGTCCCGGGCCGTCGCCGACCACTACGACTACGTGCGCCGGGCCGGGGAGCTGACCGCGCCGCTGCTGATCGTGGCCGGGGAAGCCGACGACGTCGCCGTGCGCGAGCCGGCGGAGGCGCTGCGCGAAAGGCTCGGGACCGAGCTGGTGCTGGTCGAAGCGATGGCGCACGAGTTCGCGCCGGGGACACCGGAAGCGAAGCGGGTCGACGCGGCCTTCACCGAGTGGTTCGCGCGGCGGTTGCCGGCTTGAGGTCGTCGGCCGGCAGCCAGGCGTGCGCCGGGTCGTAGGCGCACCAGTCCTCTTCACGGCTGGTGCGCCCGGCCAGCGCCAGCAGCCTGCGCAGGGCCGGGCGCGCCTTCCCCCGCCGCCACACGAGCGACCACGGGAACAGCGGGGACGGCTCGAACGGCAGCACCCTCAGGTTGAGGTCGGGTGCCAGCTCCATGTCGGCGCCGGCGAGGGTGACGCGCCGCTTGCCGTACCGCGTCTGCTCGAGCGTGTGCCGCAGGTCGTAGCTGACGCCGGAGTCGTCGATCGGCACGCCGAACCGGCCGCACAGCTCGTCGAGGTACGACATCCACTCGGCGGGGCCGCTCGAGCCGGGCAGCCAGATGCCCTCGGCGCGCAGTTCGTCGAGCCGCAGCACGTCCGCATTCGCAAGCGGGTGTTCCGGGGCGAGCAGCGCGACCAGCGGTTCGAGCCGGACCGTGCGGTGCTCCAGCTCGTCGGGCAGCGGCCTGCCGAAGCCGGTGACGCGGCCGATGGCGACGTCCAGCTCCCCGGACAGCAGCGGCTCGACGGCGTTGGCGAACCCGCCGCCGGCGACCCGGTCGATCCGCAGCGCGGGCTCCCGCGCGGCGAGCCGGCGGAGCAGGAAGATCGGGGAGAGCCGGAAGTCGACGACGTCGAGGCGCAGCGGCCGGTCGTCGGCGCCCATCGCGGCCACCGCCGCGTCGGCCACCCGCACCAGCTCGCGCGCGTGCGGGAGGAAGCGCTCGCCGTCGGCGGTGAGCTCGACCGACCGGTTGGTGCGCAGGAACAACGGCGTCGCGAGCGTGTCCTCGAGCTTCCGGATCCGCTTCGACAACGCCTGCTGCGTGAGGAACAGCGTCTGGGCCGCGCGCCCGAAGTGGCGCTGGTCCGCGGTCACGACGAACGCCCGGACCTGGGCGAGGTCGAGGTCCACCGGCTCAGGCGCCCGGCGGGCGGTCCCGGACGACGCAGGTGAGCCGGGCGGTGCAGGTGCGCCTGCCCTCGTCGTCGGTCAGCACGATCTCCGCGGTGATGGTGCCGCGGCCGACGTGCAGCGGCGTCGCGACGCCGGTGACGGTGCCGGAGCGGACGGCGCGGTGGTGGGTGCAGGACAGCTCCAGCCCCATCGCGGCGCGGTCCGGGCCGGCGTTCAGCGCGGCCACGGTCGAGCCCAGCGCTTCGGCGAGCACCGCGTTCGCGCCGCCGTGCAGCAGGCCGTACGGCTGGAGGTTGCCCTCGACCGGGATGGTGCCGACCACGCGTTCGGCGGTGGCCTCCAGGAGCTTCATGCCGACCTTGTCGTTCAGCTGCTGGTCCGCGGCGGCCGGATCGATCCCGGCGTAGTTCTCGACCGCGACGTCTGCGGCGCGTTCGGTCACGCAGTGCTCCTCTTCCTATGCGACACGTAAGAGTGTCGGACCCTCAGCCTAGACTCGGCCCCGTGAGCCCGAGTGAGAAGACGACCGTTGCCAACGCCACAGGAACCACCAGCCTGGCCGAGCGGCCGAAGCTGCTGCTGATCGACGGCCATTCGATGGCCTACCGCGCGTTCTTCGCGCTGCCCGCCGAGAACTTCAAGACGAAGACCGGGCAGGTCACGAACGCGGTCTTCGGGTTCACCTCGATGCTCATCAACCTCCTGCGCGACGAGGCGCCGACCCACCTCGCGGTGGCGTTCGACCTCTCGCGCAAGACGTTCCGCTCGGAGACCTACGCCGACTACAAGGCGAACCGGAGCACGACGCCGGACGAGTTCCGCGGCCAGGTGGACCTGGTCAAGGAGGTCCTCGACGTGCTCGGCATCCCGTCGCTGGTCAAGGAGAACTTCGAAGCCGACGACATCATCGCCACGCTCACGACCCAGGCGACGGCCGACGGCTTCGACGTCCTCATCTGTACCGGCGACCGCGACGCGCTGCAGCTGGTCACCGAGCACGTCACCGTGCTGTACCCGAAGCGCGGCGTCTCCGAGATGACCCGGTTCACGCCGGACGCCGTCGAGGAGAAGTACGGGCTCACCCCGCGGCAGTACCCGGACTTCGCCGCGCTGCGCGGCGACCCGTCGGACAACCTGCCGAGCATCCCCGGCGTCGGCGAGAAGACGGCGGCGAAGTGGATCAAGCAGTTCGGTTCGCTCGACGACCTGATCGACCGGGTGGACGAGGTCAAGGGCAAGGTCGGCGACGCGCTGCGGGCGCACCTCAGCGCCGTCACCCTGAACCGCCAGCTGACCGAGCTGATCCGGGACGTCGAGCTGGAGGTCGGGCCGTCCGGGCTGGAGCTGCGCCCGTGGGATCGCGAGGCGGTGCACGCGCTGTTCGACGAGCTGGAGTTCCGCGTGCTGCGGGACCGGCTGTTCGCGACGCTGCAGAGCGCCGAGCCGGAGGCCGACGAAGGTTTCGAGGTGTCGGGGGCCGCCCTCGCGCCGGGCGCGCTGTCGGCGTGGCTCGCGGCGCACGCGGGCGAAGGCGAGCCGGTGGCGCTGGCCTTCCGCACCGTGGGCACGTCGGTCCGGTCCGACCTGCGCGCGGTCGCCTTCGCCTCGGCGGACGGCGAAGGCGCGTACGTCGACGTGACGGCGATGGACCAGGCCGACGACGCCGCGCTCGCCGCGTGGCTGGCCGACCCGAAGATCCGCAAGACCGGCCACGACCTCAAGGTCCCGCTGCACGCGATCCGCTCGCGCGGCTGGGCCCTCTCCGGGCTCGCCATGGACACCGCGCTGGCCGCGTACCTCGTGCGGCCCGGGCAGCGCACGTTCGAGCTGGACGACCTCGCGCTGCGCTACCTGCACCGCGAGCTGCGCTCGGAGACCGACGGCGGCGACGGGCAGCTGTCCCTGCTCGACGGCGGCGCGGAAGGCCTGGAGCAGAAGGAGATCGACGAAGAGCTGGTCAAGGCCCGCGCGATCTTCGAGCTGGCCGGCGCGCTCGAGAAGGAGCTCGAGCAGATCGGCGGCGCGCGGCTGCTCGCCGAGCTGGAGCTGCCGCTGCTGGAGGTCATCACCGAGCTGGAGATCGCCGGCGTCGCCGTCGACCTGGAGCAGCTGACCACGCTCGAGGCGCACTACCTCTCGCGCGTCACGCAGGCCGCCGAAGAGGCGTACGCGGTGATCGGCAAGCAGATCAACCTCGGCTCGCCGAAGCAGCTGCAGGTTGTGCTGTTCGACGAGCTCGGCATGCCGAAGACCAAGCGCACCAAGACCGGCTACACCACCGACGCCGAGGCGCTGCAGGGCCTGTTCGAGAAGACCGAGCACCCGTTCCTGCAGCACATGCTGGAGCACCGGGACGCGACGAAGTTGCGCACGACCGTCGAGGGCCTGATCAAGTCCGTCGCCGACGACGGCCGCATCCACACCACGCTGCTGCAGACCATCGCGGCCACCGGGCGGCTGTCCTCGACCGAGCCGAACCTGCAGAACATCCCGGTCCGCACCGAGGAAGGCCGCCGCATCCGCGACGCGTTCGTGGTCGGGGAGGGCTACTCCGAGCTGATGACCGCGGACTACAGCCAGATCGAGATGCGGATCATGGCGCACCTCTCGAAGGACGAGGGCCTCATCGAGGCGTTCAACAGCGGCGAGGACCTGCACACGTTCGTCGCGTCGCGGGCGTTCTCGCTGCCGCCGGAGGAGATCACGCCGGAGCTGCGCTACCGCGTCAAGGCGATGTCGTACGGCCTCGCGTACGGGCTGTCGGCGTACGGGCTTTCGCAGCAGCTGCGCATTTCCACCGAGGACGCGAAGTCCCAGATGGAGGCGTACTTCGCCCGCTTCGGCGGCGTGCGCGACTACCTCCACTCAGTGGTCGGCGAAGCGGCGAAGTGCGGGTACACGGAGACGATCTTCGGCCGCCGCCGCTACCTGCCGGACCTCAACAGCGACAACCGCCAGCGCCGCGAGATGGCCGAGCGGATGGCGCTCAACGCCCCGATCCAGGGCAGCGCGGCCGACATCATCAAGGTCGCGATGCTCAACGTCCACCGGGCGCTGGTCGAGGCGAAGCTGAAGAGCCGGATCCTGCTGCAGGTGCACGACGAACTGGTGCTCGAGGTCGCCGAAGGCGAGCGCGAGCAGTTGGAGAAGCTGGTGCGTGACGGCATGGGCTCGGCCTACGAGCTGGCGGTGCCGCTGGAGGTTTCGGTCGGCTACGGCCGGTCCTGGAACGACGCGGCGCACTGAGTTCACTCCGCGCCACGGCCCGGATCACCGGGTCGTGGCGCGGGCGGACGCCCCGGGGGAGCGCGATCTTCGGCCGCGTCTGACGGTCAAGCGGTGCAGTGCCGGGTGATCTTTCGGGCAGACCGCCGGACGGCGCCCTCGTCCCGCTGAGCGGTCTCCACGGGCTCCGCGCACTCATCCGCGCACAAAAACCGTTGGCATTGCGACGAACGGAGGACTCCGTTCGGGTGAGCCATTACTGCTGGGTAGGGAGGTCGGCGCCCACCGCGTGGCGATCACGGCGTAGGGTCCGCCGAATGGGGTTCGAGCGTGAGCGACGACGCTGGCGGGTCCGGCTGCACGACGAACTCGGCCGGGTGTGCGGAGCGGGTACGGTTCTCGACGAGTACCACGTTCTCACGAGCGCGCACGTCGTCGAAACGGCCGGGGGGCCACGCTCCTCGCTGAGCGTCGACTTCGTCGGCCTGGCCGAGGCGATGCCCGGCACGGCAGGCGTCGTCGAAGGCTGCTGGGTGCCCTCCGACGGCGGTGGCCGCGGCGATCTCGCCGTGCTGCGGCTCGACCGTCCCGAATCCCGCGTCTTCCGCGCGCCGCTGCACCGCATGCCGCTGGGTGAGCACCAGCTGGTGCGCGCCTTCGGCTTCCCGCCGGGCTCGGTCGGCCGCTGGACGCACGCCCGGCTCGGCGGCCCCGAGCACCCCGGCGGTCCCGGCGGCGAGTGGGTGCGGCTGTTCCGCACCGCCGAAGCCGAACCGCTCGGCCCCGGCTTCGGTGGCACGGCCGTGCTCGACGAGGCGACCGGGCACGTCGTCGGCGTGGTCGTCGGCAAGGACACCGGCACCTGGATGATCCCCGTCGAGACGATGCTCGGGCACCTGCCGCAGCTGAGCATCTGGTCCTCGGGCAGCCCGGCGGTCGACGCCAGCTTCTCGCGCCCGGTCGGCGAAGCCGTCGACGTCTCCTTCGTGCAGCGCGTCGCCGACTGGTTCGCCAAGGCCGAGCCCGGCACGGTCTGGGTCGTCGACACCGGCGAGGCCGGTTCGCCGGTCGCCGCGGCGCTGCGGTTCGGGATCGTCCTCGCCGACCGCGAACGCTCCCTCGGCGTGGCCGGCCTGCCGCCCGCGCTCGGCGAGATGCCGCCGGCGGGCAGCGTCGACCTCGCCGTCGACGCCACCGGCCGCACCGCCGACGCCGTCCGCCACCGGATCGCCGACCGGCTCACGACCGGGGTCGCGGGCCGCACCCTCGTCGTCGACGCGATCGACGACTCCGCCGAACCCGACCGGCTCGTCGGCGAGGTGCTGGCCCCGCTCGCCGGCCGCGCGGCCGAGCTCGGCATCCGCCTGCTGCTCGGCTTCCGGGACGAGTCTTCGCCCGGGGCCGTGGCGGTGCGGGCGAGCACGGTCGGCGCCCGCCCGGCCCCGGACGACCTCGCGGGCCGG
Source organism: Amycolatopsis sp. NBC_01488 (assembly GCF_036227105.1). Classification (NCBI taxonomy): domain Bacteria; kingdom Bacillati; phylum Actinomycetota; class Actinomycetes; order Pseudonocardiales; family Pseudonocardiaceae; genus Amycolatopsis; species Amycolatopsis sp. NBC_01488. Next base: position 5,760,024 of record NZ_CP109434.1, read on the forward strand.
CTCGACGTGCTGACCCAGTCGGTCGAGGAGCTCGCCGAGATCGAGGCGTACCAGCTGCGCGTGGCGACGCGGTTCACCGGCGTCGCGATGCTGCCGGCCCGGGCGCAGCGGCTGCGCGGCGCGCTGAAGCAGCTGCGCTCGGCCGAGGTCGACGGCGACGCGGAGTGGGTCGAGAAGCACATCGACGGCCACGAGCACGCGGTCGCCCCGGCGGTCGAGGACGGCCGCCGCCAGCGCGCGGTCCTCGACGGCCTGGTCGCCCGCCGCGAAGAGTTGCGAGCGCGCCTGGCCGCCGACAACGAACTCGCGCGCGAGCACGGCCTGGCGCGCGACCCGGAGCTGGAGCAGGCGTACGTACCGGCGAAGAGGCTGCTGATCGACGGCCCCTGCGAGCTGACGGCGGCGGCCACAGCAGTCGACACCTACGCGGCGGCGGTCCGGGCCCGCATCGAAGACCGCGGCTGACCGAGAGCCGCGGCTTTCGGGCGCGGAACTGTCGGTGCCGGCCGGTAAAGTAGAGAACGGGGGGCGCCCCGCGGGCTGGTCCACGAGCTGCGCGGGCCGCCTCGGCCGAGCGCCCCATCCACCGCGTTCGGCGCCGGATTGTCGGTGTCGAGCGGTAGCGTGGAAACCGGGGGGCCCCGCGAGCGGCGCCGGACTGGTGCAGCAACGGTCGTCTGAACCGGCCAAGTCCGGCGACCGTCCTCAGCGGCGGCCGAGCCCCCGGATCAGCACCATCACCGCTTCCCGCACCTCCGCCCGCGTCCGCTGCGGGCCGAACACCTGCCAGTCCAGCGCCACCACCAGCATCGTGCCGAACAGACCGGCCGCCGCCGTCGGGATCTCGACGCCGTCCGGGAGGCGGCCGGCTGCCTCCAGCCGGGACAGCTGGCCCTTCACGATCGAGATGATCTCCTCGCGCAGCAGGGAAAGCGTGCCGTGCCACTGGCCCGGCGTCCGCCACAGCTCGCTCACCAGGATCTGCGAAAACCCCGGGTAGCTCGCGATGAACTCCAGCGTCGTGTCGACCTGCGCCTCGATCACGTCCAGCGGATCAGCGTCGGACACGGCCGAGCGCAGTCGCCCGGCCAGCATGTCGACGCCGTAGCGCAGCAGGCCGTCGACCAGGCCGTCCTTCGAACCGAAGTTGTAGTAGACCGTGCCCTTCGCGACGCCTGCCTCGGCGGCGATGTCGTCGACCGTCAACCCCACCAGGCCCCGGCTCTTCGACAGGCGCAGGGTGGCCTCGAAGAGCTTCTGCTTCGTCCCGCCGCTCACAGGCTCAACTCGGGCTTGAGCGCGGACACCGTCCAAACGCGACGGTTGCGCGCGGCCAGGGTGGACACCAGGATCCCGCCGACGAGGTACGCCAGCAGCACGCCGATGTCACCCAGGATCTGCACGGTGGCGCCGCTGTAGAACAGGTGGCGGAAGCCGTCGATCGCGTAGCCCATCGGCAGCACGACGTGCAGCGGGTACAGCGCGTCCGGGATGGTCTGCCACGGGAACGTCCCACCCGCGCTGACCAGCTGCAGCACCAGCAGCACGAGCCCGAGGAACTTCCCGACCGCGCCGAAGAACGCGTTGAGCGCGTGCACCACCGACGTGAACGTCAGCGACACCAGCACGGCGAACCCGATCGCGCCCAGCGGGTGCGCGATGTGGATGCCGACCAGCCACGTCACCGCGCCGAACAGGACGATCACCTGCGCGACGCCGAGCAGCGCCGAGGACAGCCAGCCGCCGACGGCGACCCGGAGCGGCGCCGCGCCCGCGGTCAGCGCGCGGGTCGAGAGCGGCCGCAGGATCAGGAAGAGCACGAACGCGCCGATCCACGTGGCCAGCGAGATGAAGAACGGCGCGAGCCCGGCGCCGTACGTCCCCGCCGACGCCTCGCCGTTGGCGTTGACCGCCACCGGGTCGGCAATGGTGTTGGCCGTTGCGTTGCGGGTCGGGTCGTCCGGGTTCGGGATTTCCTTGAGCCCGGCCGAAAGCCCGTCACGCAGCTTCACCGCGCCGTCGGCGAGCTGGTTCGTGCCGGTGACGGCCGTCTTCTCGCCGTCGTTGAGCTGCGAAGCACCGTCGCGCAGCTGGTTCGCACCGTCGGACGCCTGCGCGATGCCGCTCGTCAGCTGCGGGGACGCGGCGGCGAGCTTGGCCGCGCCGTCGGAGACCTGCCGGGCGCCGTCGGCGAGCTTCGCGAGGTCGCCGTTGGCCTGCTGGATCTTGCCGTTCGCCTGGTCGACCGGGGAGCGCAGCTGGTCGGCCTTCGCGAGGATCGCCTGGACTTCGCTCTCCGGCACGCCCGCGTTGCGCAGGTCGGTCTGGAGCTGGCTGCGGTAGGCATCGAGCTTGCCCTGGATGTCGGACGACGCCGTCGCGGCCAGGGACGCCGCGTCGGCGACCTTCTGGTCCCCGGCGGCGACCTGCGAAGCGCCGTTGGCGAGCTGCTGGGTCTGCGAGGGCAGGGAAGCGGTGCTGCTCTTGAGCGTGCCCAGGCCGGTCGCGAGCGTCGACGAGCCGTCCGCGAGCTTGGCCGCGCCGTCGGCCAGCTGCTGCTGACCGGACTTCAGCTGTGAAGCGCCGTCGGCGAGCTGTGCCGCGCCGGTCGAGGCCTCCTGGATCTTGCCGTAGATCGTGGAGAAGCCGACCAGGAACCGGTCCGCGGCCTCGCTGCCGACCTTCTCCGCGATCGTCTTGCGGACCTGCTCGGCCACCTGCTTCGCGATGGTGCCGGACAGGTAGTTGTTGGCGTCGTTGGTGGTCAGCGTGATGGTCGCCTGCTGCGGCTGGAAGTTGCCGACCGAGAGCAGCGCGGCGGAGAAGCCGCTGGGGATGCCGATCGCGAACGAGTACTTGTCGTCGCGGACGCCGTCGCGCGCCTCCTGCTCGGACACCTCGTGCCACTGGAAGGTGCCGGACTTGACGAGCTCGTCGGTCACCTCGCGGCCGACGTTGCGCTGCTGGCCGCTCGAGTCCTTCGCGCCGGTGTCGCTGGTGAAGACGGCGGCGGGCAGCTTGTCGAGGCGGCCGTAAGGGTCGTAGTTCGCGTAGAGGTAGAAGGACGCGTAGAGCAGCGGCACCAGCACGAGCGCGACCAGCGCCAGCTTGGGCATCGTGCCGGTGGAGAGGCGGCGCAGCTCGTTGCGCGCGATCCGGAGGACGTTCATGCGGGGTCTCCGTCGGTGCTCGGGGAGAGCTCTTCGGTGGGTTCGGGGACGGGAGCGCAGTGCTGCGGCGCCGGCTGCCCGGTCTCGCCGATGCGCGCGGGCGGGAACGGCAGCGCGGACTCGGGGGTGGTGGCGGCCAGCACGACGACGGCGAACCCGCGCTCGGCGTGCGCGCGGGCCACGTCCGCCCAGATGCCGACCTGGCTGGTGTGCCGGTCCGGCGTGTCGAGCACGAGCACGCGCACGCCGCGGCGGGCGGCGGCGAGCTCGGTGAGCAGCCGGATGCGCAGCGCGGGCTCGAGGTTCTCGAAGCGGGTGTCCGCGAACGGGGCGACGTCGTGCTCCGCCAGCCAGCGCGCGACGTCGTCCTTGCGCGCGGGCCGGTGTGCGAGGGCGAGCTCCTCGCCGACGACGACCCGCAGCTGGACGTTTTCGTCGGGGTCGCTCACGCCGGGGGCGTCGACGACCGCGACGAGCTCGGGCAGCCCGGCGTCCACGCCCTCGGCGTGCACCGTGCCGGTGGTCGGCTTCAGCCGCCCGGCCAGCGCGAGGCCGAACGCGGTGACGCCGACGCCGGGTTCGCCGTGCACGATCGCCAGATCGCCCTCGCCGACGGTCAGCGAGGTGGGCGGTAACAAGGTGCCGTGGTGCCCTTCGAGGGACACGCGATCGGCTCGGACCTGCACGGTGGACTCCAGCGTTTTGAACTGACCGGTCAGTTCAAAAGCTAGTCCCCGGAGCGGGGCGCGGCAAGATCACCGGACGCACGTCACACCCGTGGGTGACTTTCGCATCCCGCTCGCCGCGGCGCCGCGCGGCGAACCCGGGCGGGGGAGGACCGCTCAGCGGAGCGCCGAGGCCGGCCGCACTTCCCAGGTCGTCCACAGTGGACGGTAACCCTGCCGGTGCCAGAACACCGAGGCCAGCGGGTTGGTCGGGTTGTAGTAGAGGTACGTGCGGGTCGCCCCGCCCCGGTGCAGCTCCTGGTGCACCCGGGTCATCAGCGCCCGGCCGAGGCCGCCGCCGCGGTGCCCGGGCGCGGTGACGACGTTGTTCACGTAGCCCCAGCGGCCCGGCGGGAGCAGCTCGGCCGCCGCGCTCCCCGGGGCCGCGTCGATCCACGCGCAGTGCGCCAGCGCGCGGATCTCGCCGTCCGCCTCGGCCAGCCACACCGCCGGTTCGTCCTCGGCCAGCGCGTCCCGCAGCGCGGGGGCGAGCAGCTCGGCCGTGTCGGGCCGGCGGGCCGCCGCCACCAGGCCGGTGTAGTCGAACGTCGCGGCGGCCAGCTCCAGCGCCGCCGCGAAGTCGTCCGGCCCGGCGCGGCGGATGGCGGCGCCGGGCGCCCCCTCGGCCGGGGGAGCGGTCCGGACGCCGACCGCGGCGAGCGGGACGAGACCGTGGTCGAGGAAGGCGCGGATCGCCTCGGCGTCGCGGCTGGGCCAGACGACGACGCACGACGAGTCGTCGCCGGTCGCCTCCGCCTCCAGCACGCCCTTGAGCGCGCGGAGCAGGAGATCCACGCCCTCGGTGCCGGTGGCGCCGAAGTACGGGAAGAGCTGCCAGACCTCGGCCGCCTCCCACAGCGTCGCGACGTCGCCGGGGCCGGACCGGTGCCGCTGGAGGACGCCGGCGACGCGGGTGCCGTCCGCGGTCGCGGCGTCCAGCCGCCGCCCCTCCGCCGGCGGCGCGGCGGGCGGCATCAGCGCGTCGACCGCCGCGAAGCGCGCGCGGTGGGCGGCGAGCAGCGGCTCGGCGATCTCCATGAAGCCCCCTGGTGCGTCGGTCAGGACCAGGCGGGCCGCCGGATCCACATCGTCCACAGTGGACGATAGCCCTGCCGGTGCCAGAACACCGGCGAAAGCGGGTTCGCCGGGTGGTAGAAGAGGAACGTACCGCGCATGTCCGGCCGGAGCAGCTCGCGGTGGGCCACCGCCATCAGGGCCCGGCCCACGCCGCCCCCACGCGCCGCGGGCGCGACCGACAGCGTGTCGACGTACCCCCAGGGGCCCGGGTGCAGCCGGCCGTGGATGCTGTCGCCCGGCGCGGGCAAGGTCGGCGCGCACGCGGCCATGCCCACCGGCACGCCGTCGTCCTCCGCGAGCCAGACCAGGCCGCTGAAGCGCAGCGACCGGACGACCTCCGCGCGCAGCAGCGCCCGCGCGCCCGCCCTTGGCACCGCCGTGCCGACCAGCGACGTGTAGCGCCATTCCGCCACGCGCAGGTCGGTGAGGGTCTCGACGTCGCCTTCGCCGGCGCGGCGGACCGTCACCCGCGCCGGCCCCGCGTCCGCGGGCGGCCCGGGGGCCCGGACCGCCAGGCACGTCATCGGCGCGAAGCCGTGGGCCAGCAGGACCGCGGACGCCTCGGCGTCGCGGCTCGGCCAGGTCACCGTGCAGCCCGAGTCCGGCTCGGGCCGCGTGCCGCGCAGCCGGTCGCGCCAGGCACCCAGCAGCGCGGCGAGGCCGGCCGCGCCGCTGTCGCCCGGCACCGCGGTCAGGTCCCGGATCTCGAGCGGTCCCCACAGCGCGGGCCACGACCCGGGCGCGTGCACGACGTGCGTCAGCAGGCCGCCAGCGCGGAGGCCGCCGGTGGCCACCACCAGTGGCTCGCTCGCCGCGGGCGGGGCCGCGATCGGGGGCAGCAGCGGGTCGAGCGCGGCGAACCGCGCGTTCTGCTGCGCTTCCAGGGGGTTCACGAGCGGTGCGTGCGGAAGATCGCGGTGCCCGGGAACAGCCGGCCGCGCAGCGGGCTCCACTGGCCCCAGACCCGCGTGTGCCCCGCGGGCCACTCGGGCTCGACCAGGTCGGTGAGGGTGAACCCGGCCGCGGCCAGCGCGCGCACGTAGTCGCCGAGGGTGTGGTGGTACTCGACGTAGGTCGCGGTGCCCGCGTCGTCGACCTCGACGTACGGCGTCCGGTCGAAGTAGGGCTGGGTGACCGTCAGCCCCTGCGGGCCGGGGTCGTCCGGGAAGATCCACCGCATCGGGTGAGTCACCGAGAACACCCACGGCGCGCCCGGCCGCAGCACCCGGTGCACCTCGGCGAAGACCGCGTCCACCGACGCCACGAACGGGATCGCGCCGAAGGCCGAGCAGGCCGCGTCGAAGCTGCCCGACGCCAACGGCAGGTACTCGGCGTTCGCCTGGACGAGGGGGACGTCGGCGCCGGTGCGCGCGTTGCCCTCGCGGGCGTGGCGCAGCATGCCGGCGGACAGGTCGGTCGCCACCGGGTGCGCGCCCTGCGCGGCCAGCCAGCGCGAGCAGGCGGCCTGGCCGCAGCCGACCTCCAGCACGCGCTTCCCGCGGACGTCGCCGAGCAGCCGCGCGTCCGCCTCCCGCACGCCCTCCGGGCACCAGACGAAGTCCGCGTCGCCGAGGAAGCCGCCGTGCTCGGCCTGGTAGTCGTCGGCGTCGGCGTCCCACCAGGCGAGGTTCGCGGCGGCGGCCTCCGCGCCCTCGACCTCGCGGTAGGCGACGGCCGCGGTGCCCAGGTGGTGCTCCGCCGCGTCGTGGCGTCCCGGCGCGAGCGGCTCCTCCGGTGGCATGATGGTGGTCTCCGGTCCCTGAGTCCTGGTGCTGCGGTTTGCTTCCGCGAGGACCTTAGCGACCGTGGGGGACCCTGATTGTGCCGCCTAGCGGCCGCCGCGTAGGATGAGTGTTAGCGCAGTGGGTTCGCGCTGCCTTCCGCTCAGCTTCTTGGTCGGGCTCGGGTCGCGCACCGTTATGCGGGTCATGCCGCGGTCGTTCACTGGTGGACGTTTGCTCGCAGGGTCGTCGCATGCACCCATTCGCGCCGACAACTGCCAACCCTCGATTCCATCCACCGGAGCAACCCGCCTAATGACCACCGACACCGCCACCGCCCCGACCGCCCCCACCGGGCCCCAGCAGGTCGCCATCAACGACATCGGGTCGGAGGAAGACTTCCTCGCGGCGATCGACAAGACGATCAAGTACTTCAACGATGGCGACATCGTCGAAGGCACGATCGTCAAGGTCGACCGCGACGAGGTCCTGCTCGACATCGGCTACAAGACCGAGGGTGTCATCCCCTCGCGTGAGCTCTCCATCAAGCACGATGTCGACCCGGCTGAGGTTGTCACCGTCGGCGATGAGGTCGAAGCCCTCGTTCTCCAGAAGGAGGACAAGGAAGGCCGTCTGATCCTGTCCAAGAAGCGCGCGCAGTACGAGCGCGCCTGGGGCACGATCGAGGAGCTCAAGGAGAAGGACGAGCCCGTCAAGGGCACCGTCATCGAGGTCGTCAAGGGCGGCCTCATCCTGGACATCGGCCTGCGCGGCTTCCTCCCCGCGTCCCTGGTCGAGATGCGCCGCGTCCGCGACCTGCAGCCGTACGTCGGCCGCGAGCTCGAGGCGAAGATCATCGAGCTGGACAAGAACCGCAACAACGTGGTCCTGTCCCGCCGCGCCTACCTGGAGCAGACCCAGTCCGAGGTGCGCAGCGAGTTCCTCAACGCGCTCGCCAAGGGCCAGGTCCGCAAGGGTGTCGTGTCGTCCATCGTCAACTTCGGTGCCTTCGTGGACCTGGGTGGCGTCGACGGCCTGGTGCACGTCTCCGAGCTGTCCTGGAAGCACATCGACCACCCGTCCGAGGTCGTCGAGGTCGGCCAGGAGGTCACGGTCGAGGTGCTGGACGTCGACATGGACCGCGAGCGCGTCTCGCTGTCGCTGAAGGCGACCCAGGAAGACCCGTGGCGCCAGTTCGCCCGCACCCACGCGATCGGCCAGATCGTGCCGGGCAAGGTCACCAAGCTGGTTCCGTTCGGTGCGTTCGTGCGCGTCGAAGAGGGCATCGAGGGCCTGGTCCACATCTCCGAGCTGGCCGAGCGCCACGTGGAGATCCCGGAGCAGGTCGTCCAGGTCAACGGCGACGTCATGGTCAAGGTCATCGACATCGACCTCGAGCGCCGTCGCATCTCGCTGTCGCTGAAGCAGGCGAACGAGGGTGTCACGCCGGACACCGAGTTCGACCCGGCCCAGTACGGCATGGCCGCCGAGTACGACGCCGAGGGCAACTACATCTACCCCGAAGGCTTCGACCCGGACACCCAGGAGTGGCAGGAAGGCTTCGACAAGCAGCGTGAGGAGTGGGAGCGCCAGTACGCCGAGGCGCACACTCGTTACGAGGCCCACATGAAGCAGGTCCAGAAGGCCGTCGAGGCCGACGCCGAGGCCGCCGCGGACGCCGCGACCGGCATCGAGGGTGGCGCGGAAAGCTACACCTCGGGCTCGGCCCCGGCCGACACGAAGAGCAGCGGTGGCACTCTCGCCTCCGACGAGCAGCTCGCGGCGCTCCGCGAGAAGCTCTCCGGCGGTGCGTGAGCACTAGCTCTCTGAGCTGACAGCGAACCCCCGGTCCCTCGCGGACCGGGGGTTCGCTGCGTTCACGGCTCCGGGGTCCCGAACAGGATCCGGCCGCAGGTCAGCCACCGCAGCTGCCCGAAGTCCGGGTCGCCGACGCGGCCGTCCTGGTACACCGGGCGCAGCGCCGGCCAGGCCGGTGCCGGGATCTTTCAGCGGCGCCGACCGGCCGGCCGTCGCCCGCGGGGCCGGTCAGCGGTTGCGCAGGTCGAGGCCGGCCATCATCGCGGCGATCCCGCGGCGGTACATCTGCTCGTTCGCCTCTTCGGTCGGCGGGATGAACCAGTCCGGCAGCGGTGTCCGCGAAGCCAGCATGAGCTCCGCCCCGACCAGGCCGTGCATCGCCGTCCACAGCTGGTACGCAGCGGCGCGGGCGTCCGCTCCCGGTGGGCACACCCGCGCGACCCGGGCGATGAACAGCGCGAACGTGGTCCGCACGACCGCCGACCGCAGCGCCGGGTCCGGGTCGAACCCCGGCACCGGGCGCTCGAACATCAGCGCGTAGCGGACCGGGCTCTCGAGGGCGAAGAGCCGGTACTCGAGCGCCAGGTGCAGCAGGTCCGCGACCCCGTCGGCGCTCGACGGCGGCAGGCCTTCCAGCAGCTCCCGAAGCGAGTCGAACGTGCGCTCGTACAGCGCGTCGAGCAGGCCCGCGCGGCCGCCGAAGCGGGCGTACACCGAGAGCGTCGACGCGCCGGCCGCCTCGGCCACCCCGCGCACGGTCAGCGCCGAGACACCGCGGTCGAACAGCACCGACAGCGCCGCGTCCAGGAAGCGCTCGCGGTTGCCCTGCTCGGCGGGACGCATCGACAGGTGCCTGGTGGCCACGGCGCACCCCCTTCGCCCACGACGACGTCCGGGTGACCCACCCGCAGCAGAAGATACGATATCCCGGCCGTCTTGGGAATGCGCCGGATGTCCGGATGTGCGGCGTTCGTGCCAGGCTGCGTGCATGGACTTCGTCACCACGATCTTGGACGCACCCTGAGAGGACTGAGCGGATGGAGCACCCCGAGCCGGGCACGGTCGTCGTCACCGCGAGCGGCGACGGCACCTACACGCAGCGGGTCACGACGGCGACCCACGAGCTGCTCGCCGACGAACCGGTCGCGGTCGGGAGTGCCGACGCCGGCCCGAACCCGTACGAGCTGCTGCTCGCGTCGCTGGGTTCGTGCACGGCGATCACGCTGCGGATGTACGCGGAACGCAAGGCCATCCCGCTGACCCGGGCGACGATCCGGCTGCGCCACGACCGCATCCACGCCGAAGACTGCGCCAAGTGCGAAACGGAGCGCGGCATGCTCAGCCGGATCACGCGCGAGATCGAGCTGGACGGCGACCTCGACGACGACCAGCGGGCGCAGCTCATGCTGATCGCCGACAGGTGCCCGGTGCACCGGACGCTGTCCTCGGAGATCGCGATCGACACGCGCGAGGTCGGCCGTTGAGGTAGACGGCCGACTCGGCTGCGCCGGGGTGGTGGCCGTCGGGCTGCGGCGGCGCGGTGGCCGGAGGGGCGCCGTGATGCGCGGGGCGACGGTTCGGCGACGCCGGGAGCGGTGACTGTCAGGCCGCGGCGGCGTGGGCGGTGACCGGTCGCACCGTCGCGGTGCCCACGGCCGGGACCCAGATGCGCTCGAGCGCCGCCGCGCGGGCCCTGCGGCGCAGGCCGGCGAAGCTGTGCTTGGCGGGGACCAGCAGGGCGCTCAGCCAGGTCCGGCGGTAGTCCGCCAGCGCGTGGGCCACGGTGCGGTGAAGAACGCAGTGGACCAGCCCCGGCGTGCCGAGCCGGTGCCTCCCGACGTGCTTGCTGTCCGCCATCGTTCCTCCGTGTGGGCGACCTTGTCGCGCGCACGGTACGCACTCGGCCCGGTCAAGGTGAGTAAGCAACGCGGCGTGTCCGGATATCGGTTGAGTCACGCGTCACGATCGCCTTGCGGATCACCCGTTCGTATGTACCGGTTACGCGAAGAGGGGCTCGGGCCGTCGTCGTCGGCTTCACGGTCCCTCCCCGGACCGGACGGGCCGGTGACTAGGGTGATCGGCATGCTGCGTGTGGGGTTGACGGGTGGGATCGGGGCCGGCAAGTCGACGGTGGCGAACCGGCTCGCCGAGCACGGCGCCGTCCTGGTCGACTCCGACCGGATCGCCCGCGAGGTGGTCGAGCCCGGTACCGAGGGGCTGGCCCGGCTCGTCGAGGAGTTCGGCGAGGAGATCCTGGCCGCCGACGGGTCGCTCGACCGGCCCGCGCTCGCCGCGAAGGCGTTCGCCGACGACGAGTCGCGGCGCCGGCTGAACGCGATCGTGCACCCGCTGGTCGGCGCCCGCACCGGCGAGCTGATGGCCGCCGCCGCGGCGGACGCCGTCATCGTCCACGACATTCCGCTGCTGGTCGAGAACGGCCTCGCGACGGCGTACCACCTGGTCGTGGTGGTTGACGCGCCCGTCGAGGTGCGGGTCCGGCGGCTGGTGACGGCGCGCGGCATGGCCGAGGAGGACGCGCGGGCGCGGATCCGGGCGCAGGCGAGCGACGAGCAGCGCCGCGCCGTCGCGGATGTCTGGCTGGACAACGGCGGCGCCGAAGACGCCGTGCTCGCCGACGTCGACGCGCTGTGGGCCGACCGGCTGGTGCCATTCGAGGCGAACGTCCGCCTGCGCAAGCCGCGGCCGCCGATGTCCCCGAAGATCGCCGGCTACGACCTCACCTGGCCGGCGCAGGCCGAGCGGGTGCTCGCCCGGGTCCGCGCCGTGGCCGGGCAGCTGGCTCGCCGGGCCGACCACATCGGCTCGACCGCCGTCCCCGGCCTGCCCGCCAAGGACGTCCTCGACCTGCAGCTCACGGTGTCCACTTTGGACGATGCGGACGCGCTGCGGGAGTTGCTGTCCGACGCCGGGTTCCCGCGGCTGGAAGGCGACTGGTGCGACGACGCCCAGGACGGCACCGGGACGTGGCCGAAGCGCCTGCACGTCGGCGCCGACCCGAAGCGCCCGGTCAACCTGCACGTCCGGTCCGAGGAGACGCCCGCGTGGCGCCTCGCGCTGTTGTTCCGCGACTACCTGCGCGCGAACCCGGGCGAGCGCGACGACTACCGCGACGTGAAGCTGCGGCTGGCCGACGCGCACGCCGCGGACGGCACCGTCGCGGCTTACGCGGACGAGAAGCAGGAGTTCGTCAACGGCGTGTTCGCCCGCGCGGAGAAGTGGGCCGCGACCACCGGCTGGACGCCCTAGGAACCGAGCAGCCCGCGTTCGAACGCGACCGCGACGGCCGCCGCGCGGTCCTTCACGCCGAGCTTCGCGTAGACGTGGATCAGGTGCGTCTTGACCGTCGCTTCGCTGATGAAGAGCTTCTTCGCGGCTTCCTTGTTCGTGGAGCCGCGGGCGACGAGGGTGAGCACCTCGAGTTCGCGCTGGGACAGCGTTTCCCGCACCGGCGCGCGCATCCGGCCCAGCAGCCGGCTGGCGACGGCGGGGGAGAGCACCGCCTCGCCGCGGGCCGCGGCCTCCACGGCGCGGAAGAGGTCCTCGCGCGGGGCGTCCTTGAGCAGGTAGCCCGTCGCGCCGGCCTCGACGGCGGGCAGGACGTCGGAGTCCGTGTCGTAGGTCGTGAGCACCAGGACCCGCGCCGGGTTGCCCAGCCGGGCCAGCTCGGTGATCGCCGTGACGCCGTCGGTGCCCGGCATCCGCAGGTCCATCAGCACGACGTCGGGGCGCAGCCGTTCGGCGAGCGCGACGGCCTCGGCGCCGTTCGCCGCCTCGCCGACGACCTCGAAGCCGCGGCCGGTGAAGATGCCGCGCAGCCCGTCGCGGACGATCGGGTGGTCGTCGGCGATGAGCACGGTGATCGTCATGCGGAGGCCTCCGGCGGGGACGGGACGGCGGGCAGGGTGGCCGAGATCGCGGTGCCGCCGCCGGGTTCGGACTCGACGTGGAGCGTACCGGCCAGCCGCCGGACGCGGCGGCGCATGCCGGGGCCGGGTCCCGGGGTGAAGCCGCGGCCGTCGTCGCGGACGTCCAGGGTCACCTCGTCGTCCATGGAGGACAGCGTGAGGCCGACCCGGGACGCCGTCGCGTGCTTGTCCACATTGGACAGCGCTGCCTGGGTGACCCGAGCGGTCCGCGCCGACTCCGGCGGCTCACGCTCTCATGTCCTCGAGCCGCGGCCAGATCTCGGCCCAGCTCGCCGTCCGGCCGGTGAGCTGCCAGACCGGCATGTGCTCGCTCGCGTTCCGGACGCCGAGCCGGTTGCCGACCTGGCCGACGATCCTCGCGGCACCGAAGTACTTCGCGAGCTTGGCCGGGTCGTAGCCGACGAAGAGCACGTTCTCCATGGTGTCGGCCGGACGGCCGAAGTACCAGAAGCCGCGGCTGGGGCTGTAGGCCTCGGGCAGGCCGCGCTCGGGCCCGTAGCGGCCGAGCGCGCCCGCCTGCCAGTAGCCGCCGGTGACGATCGCGGTGCCCGGCGGCGCGGTCCGGTACAGCGCGGCGACGTCGTCGGCGAGGTCCGGCCAGCCGATCTCTTCGGCCGCGTAGGCGGGCCGCGGCGCGCCCGGGTGGTCGGCCAGCCAGTGCGCCGGCCACAGCGGCAGCGTGAAGGGCAGGCTGAACAGGGCCGACAGCACGAACACCGGCCAGGCCGGCACCCACCGCCACCACCGCGCGGGATCGCGTCCTTCCAGGTGCACCGCGGCCGCGGCCCACAGCACGCCGAACATCCCGGCGGCGTAGTAGTACCGGCCGTTCGCGACGAGGAAGACCGCGACGACGCCCAGCGCCGTCCAGCCGAGGAACCGGTACGGCCGCAGCTGCCCGCTCCCGAGCAGCACGGCGACGCCGTAGAGGACGCCGAGCGCGCCGATCACCCAGCCGGCGCCGGCCAGGAGGTTCGGGACGAAGCTCTCCCGGCCGCCCGCCGCGTCGACCTCGGCGCCGACCGCGTCGCCCATGCCGAGCTGCGGCCAGCCGTTCGCGCGCTGCCACAGCAGCGTGGGCACCAGCGAGGCGGCGGCGATCAGCGCGCCCAGCCAGAGCATCGGACGGCGAAGCAGCTCCCGGGGCCCGAACACGAGCACGGCGAGCCCGGCCACCACCCAGAACGCGCCGATGAGCAGCTTGTCGTTGAGCGCCACCGCCGTCACGACGCCGAGCCAGACCAGCAGCGAGTCGGCGCGGGTGCGGACCCAGCGGACCAGCAGCCACAACACGAGCGTCCACAGCAGCGGGTCGATCGTCGACGTCGCGAGGTAGTGGCCGCTGCCGACGAACTGCCCGCAGATCGCGTACGCCGCCGCGGCGCGGGCCTGCGCCTTGCGCCGCCCGCCGAGCTCGCGGGCGATCAGCGCGGTGACGACGACCCCGGCGGCGGTCGCGGCGATCGCCGGCAGCCGGAAGACGACCAGCGATCCCGGCGCCAGGGCGTTCATCGTCCACGCCAGGACCGGCACGAGCGGCGGCTGGTCGGCGTAGCCCCAGGCGAGGTGCTTCCCGGCGGCGAGGAAGTACAGCTCGTCGCCGAAGTAGCCGTAGCGGCCGGCGGTCAGCAGCAGGGCGGCGGCGGTGCCGAGCGCGAGCAGCGCGACCGGCAGCCGGGCGAACGGGGCGAGCTCGGCTTTCGCCTGGTCGGAGGCGGTGGCTACGGCGTCCATCGTGCTCCTGTTCCTCGTCGGCGCCGGTCCTTCCCGCACCCTACGTGGGGCCACCGGCGGCCACCGTGCGGCTGGTGACGCCGGACTCACGCACGCGTGTCCACCAGCTTCGGCCGCCTAGGGGTGGCGCCGCCAGGTGAGCACGATGTCCTTTGTGGACAGCCAGGCGGCGAGGTCGTAGCCGTGCGCGGCCAGCCCTTCCACCGCTGCATAGGTGGTTTCCAGCGCGTACTGCGCGTCTTCGGCGGTGACGAGACCGGCGGCGTTGGCCTCGAGCAGCTCGTCGGTGTCGATCACCCGCAGCGACAGCTTGTCCTTGAGCACCAGGTCGACGTAGAGGTCGGTGGCGACCCACCGCGGGCCGTCGCGGCGGACGCGGACGACGTCGAGGTAGAAGTCCTGGTCGCGTTCGTGGCCGGGGGAGAACCAGAAGTCGGTGAGCCGCAGGCCGAGCCCGGGCACCAGCCACGACTCCAGGTAGTGGAACTGGGCGCGGCCGGGCGCCGGGCGGGCGAGGTACAGGCCGAACGGTTCCTCGCGGTACTCCTCGACCTCCCGGAGGACGCCCTTCGGGTCGATGTTCGCGCGCGCGGCGGGGTCGAAGACCTCGACCTTCGGGGGGTGCAGTGCGGCCATGGCGCTCATCCTGCCGGGCGGGTCACGAATCGCGCACACGCGACGCTCGCGCCACACGTTCGGGCTAAGGTGCGCCGACCGTGAGCGAGGGGGACCGGGGATGTTCGGGATCATCAGGCCGTGCCGGCACCGGCTGTCCGAAAGCCTGCACGCGGACTGGCTCGCCCACCTCTGCGGGCTCTGCCTCACGCTGCGCGACGAACACGGGCAGTTCGCGCGCGTCGTCACGAACTACGACGGCCTGATCATCTCCGCGCTGGTCGAGGCGCAGACGTCCCGCGACGGCGGGCGCCGGGACGCCGGGCCGTGCCCGCTGCGGGGCATGCGGACGGCGTCGGTGGCGCGCGGGGAGGGCGCCCAGCTCGCCGCGGCGGTGTCGCTGGTGCTGGCCGGGGCCAAGGTGGACGACCACGTCGATGACCGCGACGGTGCCTTCGGCAGGCGCCCGGTGGCGCTGGCCGCGCGGCGCGTCGCGGCCCGGTGGGCGGCCCAGGGCAGCAGCACCGGCGGCCGGGTCGGGTTCGACACGACGGTGCTGACCGAGGCGGTCGAGCGGCAGGGTGCCCTGGAGCGGACGGTGGGTTTCGGTGACTCGGCGCTCCTCGCGACCGAGCCCGCCGAGCTGGCCACCTCCGCGGCGTTCGCGCGGACGGCGGAGCTGGCCGGACGGCCCGGCAACGTGGCCCCGCTGGCGGAGGCGGGCCGGCTGTTCGGCCGGGTGGCCCACCTGCTGGACGCAGTCGAGGACCACGCGGCAGATGCCGCGGCGGGCGCGTGGAACCCGTTGCGGGCCACGGGAACCTCGATGGCCGAGGCCTGCCGGTTGTGCGACGACGCGGTGCTCGGGGTGGAGCTGGCGTTGCGGGAGGCCGAGTTCGCGCGGCCGGGGCTGGTGCACGCGTTGCTGGTGCACGAGCTGCGCCAGGCAGTCCGCCGCGCGTTCGGACATGGTTCGGCGCACGTCCACGGCTTGGTGGCCGGAGCCGAGCCGCGCTTCGGTTCTGCGGCTGGGCGTGCTGCGGGCTTTGGAGCAGGCTCGGCGTTCGGTTCCGCAGCCGGAACTGATCCGAGCATTGGGGCAGGTTCGGGGTTCGGTTCTGCGGCGGGGAGTGATGCGGGCTTTGGGGCAGGTTCGGGCTTCGGTTCTGTGGCTGGAAGTGATCCAGGCTTCGGGACGGCTGCGGCACCCGAGTGGCGCTCGAACCTCGGGCCGGTCGCCGGTCCGGAGGCCGGGAGCGGCTCGAGCTTCCGGCCCGGCTCGGCCTCCGGCGGCATCGCCGGGCAGCAGCCGCCGCCCGGGTGGATCGGGCCGGGGCCCACGCCGCAGCAGCATCCCCACCAGCCGCCGCCGGGCTGGGTCGGGCGGGGACCGGCTCCTCGGCAGTACCCGCACCAGCCGCCGGGTGGTCCGGGATCCGGTGCGGGGTATGGCTTTCCCTCGCCTGGTCCGGTTCCGCCGCCGGGCGCTCCCGGTGGTCGAGGCCCGGACGGTCCCCGAGGCCCGGGCGGGCCGGGAGGCCCCGGTGGTCCGGGTGGACCTGGCGGCCCCGGTGGCCCGGGAGGGCCCGGTGACTCCGGCGGTCCGGAGCCGCTCGACGGCAAGGGCGGCGGGCTCTGGTACCCGAAGTTCGCCGTGCCGCCCAAGAAGCGCAACTTCTTCCTCGGCTGCGCGATCGCGCCGTACATGTGCTGCACCTGCCAGTTCTGCTGCCGCGATCCCTATCCTGGGCCGTGGAGCGGGAAACCGGTGGGCAGCTGGGACTGCGGCGGATGCGACTGCGGCGGCTGTGACGGTTGTTGCGAGTGTTGCTCCTGTTGTGACTGCAGCTGCTGAAGGGGGACCGGGATGACGATGGACGACCTGCACGACCGGGGCCGCGAGAACTTCGCCGGGCTGGTCGAGGACGGTGCGAAGCGGCTCGACGCGCTGTTCGCCACCGTCCCCGCGCTGGGCGAGCTGGCCGTCGGCACCGTCTACGGCCACCTGCACGAACGCCCGGCGCTCGACCCCCGGACGCGGGAGGCGGCCACCCTGGCGGCGATCGTCGCGGCGGGGATGGTCGGGCCGCCGCTGAGCGTCCACCTCCGCACCGGCCTCGCTTCGGGGCTGTCACCGGCCGAGGTCTGCGAAGTCGTCGTCCAGACGGCCGCGTTCGCGGGCTTCCCGCGCGCGGTTTCGGCGGCCGACCAGCTGAATCGCCTCTTCGAAGGCCACGGCCTGCCGATCCCGCCCCCGCCGTCGCCGCGGGAAGTGGTGCTGGCCCACCTCGCCGAGCCGGAGCCCGCACCCGAGGTCGCCGAGGTGCTCGGCGAGTTCCCGCGCACCGAGGTCCAGGCAACCGGACCCGACCGCGTCCTGGTCTCCTGCTTCGGGGACGACACCGTGCCCGGCGCGGTCCTGCACTGCGCCGTGACCGGCGGCGAAGTCACCTCCGTCACGGTGTTCCGGCCCCGCTGACCAGGCCCGACGGAAAACCGGCAGTGGCATCTGGGGCTTCGTCCCAGGTCGGGGGCTCCCGCTACCCGAACCCCCGGAAAATTGGCAGTGGCATCTGGGGCTTCGCCCCAGGTCGGGGGCTCCCGCTACCCGAACCCCCGGAAAATTGGCAGTGGCATCTGGGGCTTCGCCCCAGGTCGGGGGCTCCCGCCACCCGAACCCCCGGAAAATTGGCAGTGGCATCTGGGGCTTCGCCCCAGGTCGAGGGCTCCCGCCACCCGAACCCCCGGAAAATTGTCGGTGGGTCGGCTTACTCTGGTCGACGTGGCTTTCGCAACCGAACACCCCGTACTCGCCCAGTCCGACTTCCGCCCGGTCTCGGAGATCCCCCGGACCGGCGGCCGCTTCGAGGTGGTCAGCGACTACCAGCCCGCCGGTGACCAGCCGGCGGCCATCGACGACCTCGAACGCCGGGTCAGGGCGGGCGAGAAGGACATCGTGCTGCTGGGCGCCACCGGCACCGGCAAGTCGGCGACCACGGCGTGGCTGATCGAGCGCGTCCAGCGGCCGACGCTGGTGATGGCGCCGAACAAGACCCTCGCCGCGCAGCTGGCCAACGAGCTGCGCGAGCTGTTCCCGAACAACGCGGTCGAGTACTTCGTCAGCTACTACGACTACTACCAGCCCGAGGCGTACATCGCGCAGACGGACACCTACATCGAGAAGGACTCGTCGATCAACGACGACGTCGAGCGGCTGCGGCACTCGGCGACGATGAACCTGCTGTCGCGGCGGGACGTCATCGTGGTCGCGAGCGTCTCGTGCATCTACGGCCTGGGCACGCCCCAGTCCTACCTCGACCGGTCGTCGAAGCTGGCGGTCGGCATGCAGCTCGACCGGGACGTGTTCCTGCGGGCGCTGGTGGACGTGCAGTACACGCGCAACGACATCGCGTTCGCGCGCGGCACGTTCCGGGCGCGCGGGGACACGGTGGAGATCATCCCGGCGTACGAGGAGCTGGCGATCCGCGTCGAGTTCTTCGGCGACGAGGTCGAGAAGCTCTACTACCTGCACCCGCTGACCGGCGACATCGTCAAGGAGGTCGACGAGGTCCGGATCTTCCCGGCGACGCACTACGTCGCGGGCCCGGAGCGGATGGAAAAGGCGATCCAGGGCATCGAGAAGGAGCTCGAGGAGCGGCTGGCGGAACTGGAGAAGCAGGGCAAGCTGCTGGAGGCGCAGCGGCTGCGGATGCGCACCGCCTACGACATCGAGATGATGCGCCAGGTCGGGTTCTGCTCCGGCATCGAGAACTACTCGCGGCACATCGACGGCCGCGGGCCGGGTTCCGCGCCGGCGACGCTGATCGACTACTTCCCGGACGACTTCCTGCTCGTGATCGACGAGTCGCACCAGACGGTCCCGCAGATCGGCGGCATGTACGAGGGTGACATGTCCCGGAAGCGGAACCTGGTGGAGTACGGCTTCCGCCTCCCGAGCGCGGTCGACAACCGGCCGCTGACCTGGGAGGAGTTCTCCGACCGGATCGGGCAGACGGTCTACCTGTCGGCGACCCCGGGGCCGTACGAGATGGGCCAGGCGGGCGGCGAGTTCGTCGAGCAGGTCATCCGGCCGACGGGCCTGGTCGACCCGAAGGTGGTCGTGAAGCCGACCGAGGGCCAGATCGACGACCTGGTGCACGAGATCCGCGAGCGCGCGGAAAAGGACGAACGCGTCCTGGTCACCACGCTGACGAAGAAGATGTCCGAGGACCTGACCGACTACCTGCTGGAGCTGGGCATCCGGGTGCGTTACCTGCACTCGGAGGTCGACACGCTCCGCCGCGTCGAGCTGCTGCGGCAGCTGCGGGCGGGCGACTTCGACGTGCTGGTCGGCATCAACCTGCTGCGCGAGGGTCTCGACCTGCCGGAGGTGTCGCTGGTGGCGATCCTCGACGCGGACAAGGAGGGCTTCCTCCGGAGCGGGACGTCGCTGATCCAGACGATCGGCCGTGCGGCGCGAAACGTGTCGGGCGAGGTCCACATGTACGCGGACAAGATCACCGACTCGATGCAGCACGCGATCGAGGAGACCGACCGCCGCCGCGCGAAGCAGGTGGCCTACAACGAAGAGCGCGGCGTCGACCCGCAGCCGCTGCGGAAGAAGATCGCGGACATCCTCGACCGGGTGTACAGCGAGGCGGAGGACACCGAGCAGGTCTCGGTGGGCGGCTCGGGCCGCAACTCCTCGCGCGGCAAGAAGCCGGAGCAGGGCGACCGGGTGCGCAGCTCGGGGATGCTGGTGGACAAGAACGTCTCGGCGATGCCGCGCGCCCAGCTGGCGGACCTGATCCAGCAGATGACGGACCAGATGATGCAGGCAGCCCGCGACCTGCAGTTCGAGCTGGCCGCCCGGCTACGCGACGAGGTCCAGGACCTGAAGAAGGAGCTGAGGGGGATGGACGCCGCCGGCATCAAGTGACACCGATCGCCCGATCGAGTATTACACCCCTTGGGTATAGTTACACCATGGCGATGAACATCAAAGATCCTGAGGCCGAGCGCCTGGCCGCCGAGGTCGCCCAGCTGACGGGCGACACCAAGACAGGTGCCGTGCGCACGGCGCTGCGCGAGCTGAGGGCCAAGCTGGTCGCGGACAAGGAGACGCCCGAGGAACGCTTGGAACGGTTGCATCGCTTCCTCGAGGAAGAGGTTTGGTCCCAGCTGCCGGCGGACCAGCTGGGAGTACCGATCACCAAGGAAGAGCAGGAAGAGATCCTCGGCTTTGGACCGGAGGGCGTGTGATCATCGATTCGTCGGCCATCATCGCGATGATCAACCATGAGCCGGAAAGCATGGCACTGGAGCGGGCACTGGTCGCGGACCTGGAGCCCAAGATCGGCGCACCGACCAGGGCGGAGGCGGGGATCGTCCTGCAGGCCAAGTTCGGGATGCTGGGCCGGAGTCTGTTCGAACGGTTCCTGCAGGAGTGGGAAGTGGTCACGATTCCGTTCGACCACCGCCATGCCGAAGTCGCCATCGAGGCGTTCCAGCGGTTCGGGAAGGGCAGGCACTCGGCGAAGCTGAACCTGGGTGACTGCCACTGCTATGCCACAGCCAAGCTCGCGCGTGAACCGTTGCTGTGCATCGGGAAAGACTTCCCGCAGACCGACCTCGATCTGGTGAAGCTCGAGTCGTGAACTCGAAGCGGCCCCCGACTCACTCCGGGGCCGGCGCGTTCTCGTCCGGTTGCAGCATGCCGAAGATGTTGCCTTCGGTGTCCTTGCAGTACGCCAGCCACCCGACGCCCGGCACCGGGTTCTTGGGGAAGGCCAGTGTCCCGCCGGCCCGGTTGACTTCGCCGAGGGCGTGGTCGAGGTCTGCGACGTCGATCGTGTTGACGAAGCCGTGGACGGGCGCGGACGCCTCGGGCGCCGGGCCCTGGCGGGGAACGAGCCCACCGTCGATCCCGTCGCCCTCGCCCGTGGAAATCACCCAGTAGGGCGCCTCACCCCAGCGTTCGAACTTCCAGCCGAACACCGTCGTGTAGAAGGCCGCCGCGCGTTCGGGGTCACCCGCGTGGATCTCGAAGTGGACGGGACGAGGCATGCGTGCCTCCTCAGGCCGGACCGTCAAGGTGCCGTGAGACTACGCCCAGCCCGGGGAATGTCACAGCCGTGGCCGCGCCGAAAGCGTCAGGTCCGCGTCGAAGTCCGGGAACCCGGCCGGGGCGCTGCGCGCCGTCAACGCGGCCGAAGCAGGCAGCCCCGCCCAGCGCCGGACCGTCGCGGTCGCCGCGGCGGCGTCGGCCGCGGGCAGCTGCGCGATCTTCGACCCGTGGTTGCCGCCCGGTACGTAGTAGCGGTACGAGTCGCGGCTGCCGAAGCCCAGCTCGAACGGCTCGGCGCCCCACGGGTCGTTCGAGCCGTACACGAACAGCAGCCGGCTGCCGCGCGACTTCACCCAGAAGTCGATGTCCGGCATCGCCAGGTAGTCGAACCGCGGCAGCCGGATCGACGAAGGCACGAACGTCTTCGGCTGGTCGGCGCCGGGGTAGCGCAGCAGGTCGCGCAGGTAGCTGTCGTACGCCTCGGGCGAGCCCAGCTGGACCGCCGCCTGGTAGTAGTACGGGATGAACGGCGCCAGGTCCTGGTCCGAGTAGGTGTTGAGGCTCTCGACCTTTTCGTACCAGGCGTAGACGTCGGCCGCGGGCGCTCCCGGGGCCGGCACGGTCGCGCAGTCCGCCTGCTTCTGGTACTGCCAGAAGGCGAAGTACGAGTCGATCACCGAGATCTCGAGGGACTTGTCGGCCGAGCCGACGATCGAGAACGTCAGCCCACGGCGAGCCGCGTCCGCCGCCGCGATCACGCCCAGCTCGGCACGCCGTTTGAGCGCGTCACGCTGGATCGCCTTCAGTGCGGCCCGGCAGCCCGGGTCGTCGCCGACGCGCGAAAGGAAGCGGTTGTAGACGTCGACCGGGTCGATCACGTCGTTGGGCGCGACGTACGGCACCGTCCCGTCGACGTCGTCGGGGAAGAAGCGCCGGAAGTACGTCGCGGTCATGCCGCCCTTGCTGCCGCCGGTGGCCAGCCACTTGCCCGGGTAGATCGCCTTGAACGCCTGCACCGCGCGGTGCTCGTCCGCCGCGGCCTGCCAGATCGTCAGCTGCTGCGCCCAGTTCTCCGGCTGGGGCCGTGACGGCGTGAAGTACCGGTACTCCATCGAAAGCTGGTTGCCGTCGACGATCTGCGTCGGCTCCGACCGGTTCGGCGCGGTGCTGACGTTGTAGCCGCTGGTGAAGGCGACCGTCGGCGCGGCGAAGTCGCGGTGCAGCAGGGTGAACCGCTGCTGGAACGTGCCCGCGCCCGGGTGGCGGTGGTCGGCGGGCTGGGTGAAGGTCAGCTCGAAGAACCGGAAGCCGGCCGGCGCCGGGGCCTCCTTGACGATCGTCAGGCCGGGGATCGTCCGCAGGGCGGCCTCGATGTCGGTCGCCGCGCCCGCCGTGGGCGCGAGCCCCACCAGGGCCAGCAGAGCCGCCGCGACGGCGGTGAACAGTCTGCGCATGGAAGCACCCTCCCCGGCTTCGGAACCCACCGTGGGACCTTCACAGAACCGGCCGCGGTCGGCAATCGGCTGTCCGGGCGCAGAATCGGTCAGGTTCCGACTTTCGGCGGGTGGCGCGCGCGTCCTCCGCCGTGCGCACCCGCGGGCATTGTGCGAGTTGTCCGGGTGATCAGCGCCACGTTACCGTCCGAAGCCGTAGGCACCGGCATCGAGCGAGGGGTCCGCCATGAAGGTTTCCGACTGCCCTACGACGCAGGTCGAAGTCCGCATCGCCGCGCGGCCGGCCGAGGTCTGGTCCTGGCTGCTGGACGTCGACCTGCCGGCCCGGTTCTCGACCGAGTTCCAGGGCGGCGGCTGGGTCGACGGGACCGAGCCCGGCCTGGGCGCGCGGTTCCGCGGCCGCAACTCCCACCCGGTCGCCGGGGAGTGGGAGACGGTCTCGACCGTGACCGGCTACGAGCCGGAGCGGCTGTTCGCGTGGGCCGTGATGGACGTGACGAACCCGGCCGCGTCGTGGCGCTTCGAGCTCGTCCCCGACGGCGACGGCACGATCCTGCGCCAGTGGGCCCAGATCGGCCCGGGCCCGTCCAACCTGACGACGATCATCGGCTCGATGCCCGAGCACGAGGAGGAGATCGTCGCGATGCGGCTCGGCGAGCTGCAGGGCAACATGCAGAAGACGGTCGAAGGCATCAAGGCCCTCGCCGAAAGCGGCGTCCACGCCGCCTAGCGGAGTACCTCGTCCACATAGGACTTGACGGCGGCGAGCGCCGCGGGGGACCGCCACAGACGTTCGACCTCCGGGTCGTCGGTGTGGCGGTGCTCGGCGATCCGCTCGTGGAACGGCTGGCGGATCTGGGCTTTCGTGTGCGCGAACGGCTCGGCGGGCAGCTCGGCGAGCCGGGTCGCGGCGGCCAGCGCGTGTTCGAACACCTCGGCCGGCGGCGCCAGTTCGTCGACCAGACCGCGGGCGAGGGCCTCCTCACCGCCGTACGTCGAACCCGAGTAGGTGAGCGATGGCAGCGGCGTCGTGCCGTACGCGCAGCGCAGGATCTCCAGCGCCGACAGCGGGAACGGCACCCCGACCAGCAGCTCGGTCACGCCGAGGGTGCCCGCCCCCAGCACGCGGTGGTCGCACGCGGCGGCGAGCACGGCGCCACCGGCGATGGCGTGCCCGTTCAGCGCGGCGACCACCGGACGCGGGAAGCCGAACACGGCCAGCAGCGCGTCCGAGAGCAGCGGCAGGAACTCCGACACGTAGGCCGCGCCGCCGTCGTGGATCCGCTTGAGGTCGACGCCCGCGGAGAAGATGCGCCCGGTGCCGGTGAGCACCACCGCGCGGGCGTCCGCGACCTCCTCGAGCCGGATTACCAGTTCGCGGCAGGAATCGGTGTCCAGCGTGTTGCCGCGGCCGTGGTCGATCCGCAGCACGGCGATGTCGTGGTGGCTTTCCAGCGTGATCGGCACGCGCCCGACCGTACCGGGTTCAGCTGGTGATGTCCTTGCGTGCGAACCGCCGCCCGGCGTAGAGGAAGAACACCGTGCCGTAGATGACCGCCGAGAGCAGGCCACTGGCCAGGTTCGTCCAGTCCACGTCCGTCGAGATCAGGTCCATCCACGAGAACGCGTAGTGCGTCGGCAGGTAGTTGCGGAGGCCCTCCAGCGCCGTGATCTGGTCCAGGATCTGCGACAGGATCGCCACCAGCACCGCGCCGCCGACCGCGCCGAGCGGGGCGTCGGTCGACACGCTCAGCGCGAGCGCCAGCCCGGCCACCCAGGCCAGCTGCAGGATGATGTACACAGTGGACAGTGCGATGGCCAGCATGCTGTCGCCGAAGGACACCGCGTCGCCCGTCGGGCTGATCGCGTCGCCCGCGCCGTACCAGATCAGCCCGACGACCAGCGACATCACCGGCAGCAGGACGAGTGCGAAAGCCGACAGCAGCCCGGAGACGATCGCCTTCTGCCGCAGCACCCGCTGCCGCGGCACCGGGACCGCCAGCAGGTACTTCAGGCTCGACCACGACGCCTCGCTCGCGATCGTGTCGCCGAAGAACAGCGCGACGATCATCGGCAGCAGGAACGTCCCGGACACGAACAGCGCCAGCACGACGAAGTTCGGCGCGGACGCCGTCGCCAGGTCGACGAACCCGCCGCTGCGCCGGTTCGGGTTGGACTGACCCAGCTCGAACGCGATCACCAGGATGAACGGCAGGATCGCGACGAACCCGAGCAGGAACTGCGTGCGCCGCCGCTTGAGCTGGCGCCGCAGCTCGACGCCGAGCCGCAGCGTCCGCCGGGCGCTGTAGCCCTCGACGGCGCCGTCCGGCCCGACGCCGGCGTGCTCGTGCGACGCGACGTCGCTCAGCTCGTCGAGCGCGTGCGGATCGGTGTGGACACCCTCACTCACGACTCTTCTCCGACCAGTTGCAGGAACGCGTCTTCCAGCCGGCGCCGAGGCCCGGCCTGCTCGACCGCGACGCCGGCGCGGACCAGGGCCGCGACCGCCTCGGCGCGCGGCAGCCCGTCGAGGCTGGCGTGCACGAGGTCGCCGTCGACGTCGACCGCGGTGACCCCGCCGACGGCCTTCAGCGCCGCCGCGGCCGCCGCCGGGTCGTCGACCCGGAACGTCGCCTCGCCGCCCGCCGCGGCCAGCTCGCCGACTTCGCCCGAGGCGACCAGCGAGCCGCGGTGCATGACCACGACGTGCGTGCAGGTCTGCTCGACCTCGGCCAGCAGGTGGCTGGACACCACCACCGTGCGGCCGGTCGCGGCGTACCGCTTCAGCACCTCGCGCATCTGGTGGATCTGCGGCGGGTCGAGCCCGTTGGTCGGTTCGTCGAGCACCATCAGCTCCGGGAGGCCGAGCATCGCCTGCGCGATCGCCAGCCGCTGCCGCATGCCCTGGCTGTAGGTCCGCACGCGCCGATCGATCGCCGTGCCGAGCCCGGCGATCTCCAGCGCCTCCGCGAAGTGCGCCTTCTCGGCCGGACGCCCGGTCGCGGCCCAGTACAGCTCGAGGTTCGCCCGGCCGGACAGGTGCGGCAGGAACCCGGACCCCTCGACGAACGAGCCGATCCGCGAGAGCACCGGAGCGCCGGGGGTGATCTTGTGGCCGAAGACCCGGATGGTGCCTTCGGTCGGGGTGATCAGGCCCATCAGCATCCGGAGCGTGGTCGTCTTGCCCGCGCCGTTCGGCCCGAGCAGGCCGAGCACCTGGCCCGGCTCGACGCGGAAGGAGAGGTCCTTCACCGCGACGAAGCCGCCCGGGTACTGCTTGCGCAGCCCCTCGATGACCAGCGGCGTGGGGCCCAGCTCCGGGTCGACGTCGGTGGCGCGGCGGCGCCGCAGCGCCGCGAACAGCACCGCCACGATGCCGATCGCCAGCGTCACGCCGATGCCGACCAGCTGCCCGACCGGGGCCGGCGAGCCGACGGAGGTCCCGGGTACGACCGGCACGGCCAAAGCTGTGCCGCCGGCCAGCGCGACCCGGAACACCGCGGGCGCGGCCGGCGTCGCGAACGCCTGGTCGGTGGTGCCGACGACCAGCCGCAGCGAGTGGCCGCCCTCGATCGGCCGGACGATGCCGGGCAGCGTCACGGTGACCTCGACCGGCGTGCCGTCGGCGGGCAACCCGCTCACGCGGAACGGCGCGATCGCGTTGGCCGGCAGCACCCGGGAGCCGTCCTGGCCGACGTCGTAGAGCTTCGCGAACAGGACCGCGTCCGGCTGCGGGTGCGCCGGGTCCGCGGCGACCTGCAGCCGCACGGTCGAAGCGCCGCTGACGACGACCTGCGCGTCCACCGGCGCGGTGGTGAACTGCGCGGCCTGGCCCGGCGGGTCGTTGCTGAACAGCGCGCCCAGCCGCGACGTGCTGCTCGCGACGCCGTTGAGGCCGGGGATCCCGCTCACCGCCGAGGGGTTCGCGCCCGCCGGGCGGACGATCGCCTGCGCGGGACCGCTCATCGCGAGCAGCCGCCGTTCGGTGGCCGGGCCGGTGAGCCCGGGGTAGGCGGCCGCGGTGACCGTGCGGACCGAGGGCGTCCCGTTGGCGCGCAACGTGCCCTGGACGTCGTAGCTGAACCCGGTGCCCGGGTCGCCGCCGTCGACCGCCGTCCAGAGGAAGTCGGCGATCTTCGCGCGCAGCTGCGGTCCCGGCTTGCCGCCGTCGTGGCCGCCGGTGTACCAGATCGTCCGCACCTTGCCGCCCGCCGCGGTGATCTGCCGCGCGGTGGCGTCGGACTGGTCGAGGCTGAAGAGGGTGTCGCTTTCGCCCTGGACGAGCAGGGTCGGCACGGTGATCTTGCTCGTCACCGACACGGGGGAGACGCGGCGCAGCAGGTCGACGCTCGCCTGGCTCGCCTGCCCGGTGGTGCCCAGCTCGGTGTAGGCGCGGCAGACGGCGGCGGTGAACCGGCCGCACGGGTCGGCCGGCCCGCTCTGGCGGCCACCACCGGCGCCCTGCGGTGTGGGAACGGCTGCCGCCGCACCCCCGGTGGCGCCGGCGGACCCCGCGTCCGTCTCCTGCCCGGCTTCCGGCGCCTCGGCCGACGGCGAGCCGCTCGCCGCGGCGCCCGACCCGGCCGAGAAGAAGATGCCGGCCCAGCTCTTCTTGAACACGCCGTCGGTCGCGAAGGCCCCGGCGGCCGGTGTGCCGGAGGCCTGCAGGCCGGGCGTGGCCGCGTTCGGGACCAGGCCCTGCGCGAGGTCGTTGTAGGTGATCACCGGCGCGACCGCGTCGACGCGCTTGTCCGTGCCGGCCAGCAGCAGCGAGAGCGCGCCGCCGTAGGAGGCGCCGGTGACGGCGACCTTCGGGTCGCCCTTGGCGTCGGTCGTCACCTGGTGCTGCGCGACGAGCCGGTCGATCAGGCGGCTCGCGTCGGCGACCTCGCCGTCCGGGTCGTTGAGCCCGATCTTGCCGGTGCTCTTGCCGAACCCGCGCGCGGACCACGTCATGACGACGAAGCCCTTCCGCGCGAGCTCCCGGGCGTCGTCGGCGACGCTGGTCTTGTCGCCGCCGAAGCCGTGCGCGAGCAGCACCGCGGGGGCGGGCACGGTGGCGGGCAGGTAGGTGGTCGTGTCGATCTGGACCTGCTGCGCCGAGCCGGGGGCGGCGGGCATGGCGATCATCGCGTCCTGCGTGGACACCGGCGCGGGCGCGGCGGGCCGGGTGATCCAGAAGACCGCGCCGGCGGCCAGGACCACGACGACGGCAGTGAGCGCGGTGAGGCGGGCTCCGCGGGTGCGCGGGAGCGGGAGTCGGGGCACGAGACGAACCTATTTGAGGCTTGCTGAGAATGCCGCCCGGGCCTCACAGCGATCACACCCCAGAGACCACCTGGTGGACCGAGGTGACCGAAATTACAGGACCAACCCGGTGACGTGGGCGATTCCGGCTGGCGCTCGGCCGGGGAGAACCGGCAAACTGGACGCGCTGTGAGGGGAGTATTCCTTCGCGGCGGTGTCGTCAGCACGGGGTCAGCGCCCCCGGCACCGTCGGCCGGTGGTGCCACCGGCGGAAGAGACCTCCGGTTAGTTGCTCATGCGCACTATCCGGAGGTTCTGGTTCCATGACTGTCCCCCTGTGGCTGTGGATCGCCACGATCGGTGGCCTGCTCGCGCTCATCGCGCTGGATCTGGTCATCGTCGACCGCAAGCCGCACGAAGTGACCACGGGGGAAGCCGCCCGCTGGGTGATCTTCTACGTCTCGTGCGCGGTGCTCTTCGGCGCCGGCGTGTGGTTCTTCGCCGGGCACGACCCGGGCGTCGAGTTCTTCACCGGGTACATCACCGAGTACTCGCTGAGCGTCGACAACCTGTTCATCTTCATGATCGTCATGACGTCGTTCAAGGTGCCCGCCATCCACCAGCACCGGGTGCTGCTCGTCGGCATCCTGCTCGCACTGGCCATGCGCAGCGTCTTCATCGCGGTCGGCGCCGCGCTCATCGAGCAGTTCGTCTGGGTGTTCTTCCTCTTCGGCGCGGTGCTCGTGTGGACCGCGATCAGCATGCTGCGCGGCAAGGGCGGCGACGAGGAGTACCACGAGAACGCCCTCACCCGGCAGGTCCGGAAGGTCGCCCCGGTGACCGACGACTACCACGGACACCACTACACGGTGAAGCTGAACGGCAAGCGGATGATCACGCCGATGCTGCTGGTGATCGTGGCCATCGGCTCGGCGGACCTGCTCTTCGCGGTCGACTCGATCCCGGCGATCTTCGGCATCACGCAGGAGGCGTTCCTCGTCTTCACCGCCAACGCGTTCGCGCTGATGGGCCTGCGGCAGCTGTATTTCCTGCTCGGCGGGCTGGTGACGAAGCTGGTCTACCTCACCTACGGCCTCGCGGTGATCCTCGCCTTCATCGGCGCGAAGCTGTTCCTGCACGCGCTGCACGAGTACCACGTCGTGCCGGACTGGCTGGACATCTGCAACTGGATCTCCCTGGGCGTGATCGTCGTCGTGCTGACCATCACCACGGTGGCCAGCCTGGCGAAGGCGCGGCGCGACGAGCGCAAGCGGGTCGCGGCGTGAGTTCCGCCGAAGGTCGTTCGCAGGGCTAAGGATTTCCGGTACCGTCGAGGACGTGCGTCCTGCCGACATCGAAGCCCTCGTCGTCCCCGGCCGTCCCGCGTTGCGCGGGAACCTGCTGCTCACCGCGCTGAAGAAGCCTGACCTGGAGACGAACGCCGCGCACTGTTCGCTGCGGCGCGTCTCGCTCGAGGGCGGCGAGAGCGCGTGGACGCACGGTCCGCGCGACTCGGCGCCCGCGATCTCCCCGGACGGGCGCTGGGTCGCGTTCCTCCGCGCCGGGGACGGCAAGGGCGCCGACGGCAGCCCGCAGCTGCACGTCATGCCGGCCGACGGCGGTGAGGCGCGCCGGCTGACGTCGCTGCACCTCGGCGCCGGCGAGCCGGTGTGGGCGCCGGACTCCCGGCGGATCGCCTTCACCGCGCGCGTCCCCGACGCCGGCCGGTACGGCACGCCGGACGCCGACGACGAGACGCCGGAGCCGGCCGCGGAGGCCCCGCGCCGGATCACGCGCATGGACTACCGGATCGACGAAATCGGGTTCCTGCGCGACCGGATGCAGCGGCTGTTCGTCGTCGACGCCCTCGAGGAAAGCCCTTCCGAGCCCGAGCCACTGACCGGCGACGGCTTCGACGCGACGCACCCGGTCTGGACGCCGGACGGCACCCGCGTGGTCTTCACCGCGCCGCCGGACTGGGGCGCGGCCGAGAGCGACCACCGCGACGTCTGCGCGATCTCCGCCGAGGGCGGCGAACCCGAGGTCCTCGTGCGGGGCGAGGGCTTCTGCGAGCGTCCGGCGTTCGCCGCCGACGGCACGTTGTTCTACTTCGGACAGTCCTTCGCCGAGCACCGCGAAGCCGCGATGACCGGCCTGTACGCGGCGATGCCCGAGTTCGGCGCCGGCCCGGTGAAGGCGCGCCGCCTCACCGACATCGAAACCGTGGACTGCGAGGCGTCGGCGGGCCCGCCGGCCCCGCGCGGCGGCGACGTGCTCGTGGCCGTCCGCAACCGCGGCGCGGTGGAGCTGCGTGCGGTCGCCGTCGACGCCGCGGACGCCCCGCTCGCCGACCTGCCGGTGGTCTACGCGGACCGCGCGGCGCTCCGGTCGTTCACGCTGGACGGCTCGGTGCTGGCCGCGGTGATCGCCACGCCGTCCAGCTCGGGCGACGTCGTGGTGCTCGACGGCGGCGGCGCGCGGGAGCTGACGGACTACTCGAAGCCGTTGCGGGACAAGGGCATCCGGCCGATGGTCGAGCTGGAGACCACGGCCCCGGACGGCTACCCGGTGCACGGCTGGCTGGTGCTGCCCGAGGGCGACGGCCCGCACCCGGTGCTGCGCGTGGTGCACGGCGGTCCGTTCACCCAGCAGGACTGGGCGGTGTTCGACGAGGCGCAGGTGTACGCCGCGGCGGGCTACGCGGTGGTGCTCGGCAACCCGCGCGGGTCGGCGGGCTACGGCCAGACCCACGGCCACGCGATCACCGAGGCCTTCGGCACGGTCGACGTCGACGACGTCCTGGCGCTGCTGGACAAGGCGCTGGAGCGGCCGGACCTCGACGCCTCGCGCGTCGGCATCATGGGCGGGTCGTACGGCGGGTTCATGACGAGCTGGCTGGCGGCCCACCACGGCGACCGGTTCAAGGCGGCGTGGAGCGAGCGCGCGGTCAACGCGTGGGACTCGATGGTCGGCAGCTCCGACATCGGCTACTTCTTCGTCGACGCCTACATCGGCTCGTCGCCGGAGGTGCAGCGCGATCGTTCGCCGCTCACGTATGCGGCGCAGATCAAGATCCCGTTCGCGGTGGTGCATTCGGAGCAGGATTGGCGCTGTCCGCTGGAGCAGGCGCAGCGGATGTTCGTCGCGCTGCGGCGGGCGGGCGCGCCGGCGGAGTTCCTGCTGTTTCCCGGCGAGGGGCACGAGCTGTCCCGCTCGGGCCGCCCGCGGCACCGCGTCCAGCGCTTCGAAGCGATCCTCGAATGGTGGGGGCGGCACCTGTAGCTCGCTTCGCCGCGGGGCGCCCGCACCCACCCGTCCTGAGGCTCAGTTCAGCAGCGTGTAGTTCAGCTCTTCGCACACGCGGCCCAGCGGGACGTCCAGGCCCGGGTGGTCCAGCGGCAGCAGCACGTCCGGCGCGATCGGCAGCGCCGCGCCCGCCGGCGGGTCCCACAGGCAGATCGCCGGGTCACCCGAGTCCATCGAGGAGCGGTACCAGAGGCCGTCGAGGTCGCTGAACGCGCCGCGGATCGCGCGGGCCCACGCCTGCGTCAGCTTCTTCGGCCCGCTCGAGATCTCCTGCGACGCCCCCACCCGCGTCGGCCACAGGCCGGTCAGGTCGAGCAGGCGCAGCGTGCGCGTCGGGCGGACGACGACCAGGCGCGGCCCACGCGTGCGGCGGTCGACCGACGAGCTGGTCTGGAAGACCTCGGCGATCGACGTGCGCACCGTGAGGCCGAAGTAGAGGACCCCGTTCGCGGGGTCGGTGACCGGCGCGCCGCCGCGGCCGGGCGACTGCTGGTCGAACCGGCCGTGCGGGAGCGGGCCGGTGTAGCGGAACGAGTTCCACTGCTGGGGGTGGTTGCCGTGCGCGGTGAAGATCCGGACGAGCCTGGTCGCGGGCTGGACCGTCACCACGTCGCTGGCGCGGTTCAGCTGCCGGACCAGGACGGATCGGGCGGGCGGCAGCGGGAGCCGGGCCATGGGTCGGGGGTGGTCCGTCCTTGTCGGTGATCTTGCTCGGGGACGCTCCAGCCTAGAACGGCGAGCCGAGCGTGGCGATGAGGCGGGCGATGTGGTCCGGGTCACCCCCGGACAGGAGCCACTGCCGCGGAGTCGCGGGGTGCTCGTTGATGACCAGGTCGGCCTGCGGCGTGCTCATGAACGCGGCGACGACCAGCGCGGGCTGGTCGTCGGGCAGGGCCTTGAGCACGACTTCGAGGCCGGGTAGCACGCCCGAGCCGGCGAACTGCCACGCCGGGAGCCGCCAGCCGCCGTCCTTCCAGCCGGTCAGCCTGCCTTCCTTGAGGCGGTGGCGGATCCGGCTGTCGTCGACCCCGAGGGCCTTGGCCGCCTCGTTGACGCTGAGCGCGCCCTCCGCGAGGACGGCGTGGGCGGCGACGGTCCGCGCCCGGAAGTCCGGCTCACCCTCTTGCCGAGGGGAGAGATCGAGGCCGACGTCGGTGAGCGCGGCGCGCTGGTCGGCGGAGAAGTAGTGCGAGGGATCGGGGTTCGGTGGCGACAGTCTGCGCGCCGCGTCTTCGACGAGCGTGAGGAACTCGTTCGCGTCGACCTTCAGGCCCGCCTTGGCGAGGATGTTCTCCAGCGCTACAGACATGAGGCTCAGGTTAACCCGAAACAGCGCGCGTGTGCGGGTTCGTGCGGTTTCTTGCCCTGACTGTGGGTGAATTCACCAGAGATCGACACTTACCGCACATCACTCAACACGTTGAGTAGGCAACTTCCGCTAAGTTTCCCCGCATCGGACGAGGTTGTCCAGGCTTGACAGTGCGCTTCCCCGGCTTTACGTTCCGGGAGAGTAAACGATTTCCGCTCCGTGCTCACAGGATCCGGCGGGTTGGCGCCGGCCATGGGGGACACAGGGGGTGGGGCGTGCCTGGGGGCCTGGCACGAGCCGGCCCCCCAGGCACGTCGCTCCGCTCGAGTCGACCCTCCGGATACGCGATCCGACCCTCCCGGTACCCGAGCCGACCCTTCGGACACGCGAGTTGACTTTCCCGGTACGTGAGTCGACCCCTTTGAGCACGCGAGTCGACCTTTCAGTCACGCGAGCCGACCCTTTGAGCACGCGAGTCGACCTTTCCAGCACGTGTCGACCTTCCGATCGCGCGAGTCGACCCTCCAGTCAAGCGTGCGGACCGTCAGCGGCGGGAGCTTTTCCGCTCGATCAGCCGGGCTTCCAACGTCGTGGTCGTCGCTTCGCGGGTGCTGTCGGAAATGCGGGCCAGCAGGAGCTGCGCCGCCACACGGCCGACCTCGTACGCCGGCTGGGCGACCACCGTCAGGGGCGGCTCGATGAGCGTCGTCCACGGGGCGTCGTCGAACGAGACGATGCCGACGTCGCGGCCCGAGCGCAGGCCGCGCGACGACAGCGCCTCCAGCACGCCGATCGCCATCGTGCTGTTCGCGACCAGCAGCGCGTCCGGTGGCGACGGCTCGTCCAGCAGCTCCAGTGCGGCCAGCCGTGCGCCCTCGGCGCGGTATTCCGCCCGCCGGGACACGACGTTCGCTTCGCCGACGACGTCGGCGTATCCGGCCAGGCGGTCGTCGGCGGTGCGGACCCCGGCGGGTCCGGTCAGGCAGCAGATCCGGCGGTAGCCGCCCGCCAGCAGATGCCGCGTGGCTTCGGCGGCCGCGTGGCGCGTGTCGACCAGGACCTGGTCGCCTGCGTCGGCGGGCAATGGGCGGTCCACCGCCACCAGCGGCGTGCCCTGGCGGCGCAGGCCCTCGACGTTCGTCGACCGCCCGGTCGGCGACAGCACCACCCCGGCGACCCGCTCCTGCAGCGCGACTTCGATGTAGCGGCGCTCCTTGTCCTCGTTCTCGTCGGAATTGCAGAGCACCACCGAGTAACCCGACCGCTGCGCGAGGTCCTCGACGCCGCGCGCGATGGCCGTGAAGAACGGGTTTTCGACGTCGGAGATGATGAGCGCGAGTACCGCGGTCTCCTGGCGGCGCAGGTTCCGCGCCAGCCCGTTCGGGTGATAGCCGAGCTCGGTGGCGGCCTCCTGGACGCGCGCGGCGAGCATCGGGTCCACTGTGGACTTGCCGTTGAGCGCGCGCGACACGGTCGCCGTGGAGACGCCGGCCCTCGCCGCGACGTCGCTGATGGTGGCCACACGCCCTCCCTGATCACTCGTCGAAGGGAGGATAGCGCTCCTGGTAGTCGTTTACCGTCCGCTTACCCTGCCGGGGGATGACCCACTTCCGGTTGCCCGCAGGGGTTACGCCGAACGGAGTCGATCACGCACCGTCTCGTCCACAGTGGAGGGTCCGCGGAAGTAGGCACGCGGGGTGAGCCCGGTGAGGGCCCGGCAGTCCCGGCTGAGGTGCGCCTGGTCGGCGTACCCGGCGGCGGCGGCCAGCGCGGCCAGCCCGGGGACCCGCGGAGCCAGGGCGACGGCCCGCTGGAAACGGGTGACACGCAGGTAGGTGGCCGGCCCGTACCCGACGGCTTGCACGAACCGCCGCCGCAGCCGCCGCTCGCTCACCGCGAAGAGATCCTCGACCCGCGCGGCGGCGACCCCCGGCGCGGCCCGGGACGCACCCGGCCGTGTCACCGCCTCGGCGACCCGCGCCGCCCCTGCGTCCAGTCTTGCGATCAACGCCGCCACCGCCGGATCCGGGGGCGGTGCCTCCGCGAGCCGGGACGCAACCGCTTGCGCCGGCGACAGCTCGCCCGACAGCAGCCGCTCCGCCAGCTCCTCCCCGGGCCGCCCCCACAGCTCACGCAACGACACCCGGCGATCGCGCAGCTCGTCGGCCGCCAGCCCGAGCACCGCCGGTGCTCGGCCCGGCGCGAACCGGACACCTCGCAGCTCGACTCCCGGCCGGGTCGCCGACGACCACGCCGCCGTGTCCGGGCCCGCGACGAACACCCCGCCGTCGCCGACCACCAGGTCGAGGCAGCCGTCGGGGACGATGCGCTTCGGTCCTTCCGACGCCGACCGCCACACGCAGCGCGCCACGCCCGCCAGTGGCCCGGGTGGTGCCGCCTCTTCGTACATACTCCGATCATGCACCCGGGGTCCGACAAAACCGCCGAGAAAGCCGCCGACGCAACCATCGACTCGCTCGCCTGGATCCACGTCCGCGACCGCCGCCTGCTGTCCGTGCGCACCACCGGGAAGACGAAGTTCTACCTCCCCGGTGGCAAGCGCGAGCTGGGCGAAGGCGACGTCGCCGGGCTGTGCCGGGAGATCCGCGAGGAGCTCGGGGTCGAGCTCGACCCGCTCAGCTTCCGCTTCTTCGCCGCCCTCGAAGAGCAGGCCGACGGGTTCGCCGACGGCCGGCTCGTGCGGATGACCTGCTACACCGCCGGTCACCGGGGCGAGCCGGTGCCGTCGCGGGAGATCGCGGAGGCCGCGTGGCTCACCTCGGCCGAGGCGGCGGCCTGCCCACCCGCCGGCCGGCGGGTGCTGCGGATGCTCGCCGAAGCCGGGCTCGTCGACTGAGGCACCCGTTTGGGTGAAAGTTGGACATCTCGCGAATCACGGCTAACGCGCAGTGAGGTCACGGCGAGATAGAGGTCGACGCACTCGGCGGAAGTGCGCGCGACGAGAGAAGACCTCTCCATGGGTGTTCCCCCCGCGATCCGGGCCAGGTCGGCCGGCAGCTTCGTGGTCGTCCTGGGCGTGCTCGCCGCCGCCTTCGTGGTGACGTCGCTCGTCGTGCCGCGGTCCACGCGCGGTCCGGCCAAGGACCAGCCGGTCGCCGCGCCCGTCGTTCCGGCCGCGGTCGCCACCGCCAGCCACGCCGTCGTCTACGAGCTGCTCGGCGCCCACGGCGCCCAGGACGTCACCTACTCCGCCGCGGGCTCGGCGCTCATCCAGCGCGCCGAGGTGACGACGCCGTGGTCGGCGGCGTTCACCCGGGTCGGCCCGGCCGGGCGCACCGAGTTCTACAGCATCGCCGCCCGCAACCCCGGGCCCGGCGAGCTGCGCTGCCGGATCGTCGTGGACGGCGTCGTCGTCGCCGACAAGACCGTCGCCGAGCCGGGGCGCCAGTTCAGCTGCGCCGTCTGAGTTCTGCGGCAGGATCGGCGGCGTGAGCAACTCCGCGATCACCTTCGGGCCCGCCCTCGTGGCGGTGCTGGTCCTGCTGGCCGTCCTCGGCGCCGCGGTCGTCCAGGCGGGCGGGCTCGGCCGCGGCCGCGACGTGCTGATCGCCGCCGTCCGGGCGGTCGCGCAGCTGGCCCTCGTGTCGCTGGTGATCACCGCCGTCCTGCGCTCGGCCCCGCTCACCGGGCTGTTCGTGCTGCTCATGTTCGGCATCGCCGCGGTGACGTCGGCGCGGCGCGCGGGCACCTGGTCGAACCTGCCGTGGACGGCGCTGGCGATCGCGGCCGGCGTCGCGCCGGTGCTCGCGCTGGTCCTGGGCACCGGCGTGGTCCCGCTCGTGCCGATCGCGGTCGTGCCGATCGCCGGCATCGTCATCGGCGGCGCGATGACCGCGACGTCGCAGGCCGCCCGCCGGGCGCTCGACGAGCTGAAGGCCCGCCACGGCGAGTACGAAGCCGCCCTCGCCCTGGGGTTCATGCCGCGGCCGGCCGCGCTGGAGATCTGCCGTCCGTCGGCTGGGCACGCGCTGATCCCGGCGCTGGACCAGACCCGC
The DNA here is from genome assembly GCF_036227105.1 of Amycolatopsis sp. NBC_01488. Taxonomy (NCBI): domain Bacteria; kingdom Bacillati; phylum Actinomycetota; class Actinomycetes; order Pseudonocardiales; family Pseudonocardiaceae; genus Amycolatopsis; species Amycolatopsis sp. NBC_01488. The sequence continues at coordinate 5,796,230 of NZ_CP109434.1, forward strand.
ACCGTCGGCCTGGTGACGCTCCCGGGCGCCTACGTCGGCGTGCTGCTGGGCGGCGCCGGGCCGCTCCAAGCCGGGATGACGCAGGTGCTGGTGCTGATCGGGCTGCTCGCCGCCGAAGCCGTCTCGATCCTGGTGACCGTGCAGTTCGTCGCGATCGGGAAGCTCAGCCGAGCGGCGTAGCCAGGTGCCCGGTGTCGTTGAAGCGCCGGATGATCCAGTGATCGCCGTGCAGCACCAGGTGCGAGATCGAGCCGTTGTCGGCGCCGAGGAACGCGAACCGCTCGACCGACCGCCCGGCCTGGGCGAACACCTCGCCGATCACGCCGCCGTGGGTGAACACGGCGACCCGCTGGTCCGGGTGGGCGGCGGCGATCCGCTTCAGCGCGGCGCGCAGCCGGGCGCCGAACCGCTCGTCGGACTCCGCGCCGGGGATGACGTCCCAGCGCTGCTCGCTCCACAGCCGCTCGACGATCGGGTGGCCTTCGGCCGTGTACTTCCGGAAGAGGCCGTTCTCCCAGTCGCCGAGGTGGATCTCGCGCAGGTCCGGCTCGACGACCGGGGTCAGCCCGAGCTTCTCCGCCAGTGGCGCGGCGGTCTGCGCCGTGCGCCGCAGGGTCGTCACGTAGATCGCGTCGATCCGCTCGCCCGCCAGCCGGACGCCGACGCGCTGGGCGTGGTCGCGGCCCTCCGGCGCGAGGTCGGGGTCGGCCTGGCCGTCGACCAGGACGAAGGGGTTGTCCCCGCGGGCCGGGGCCGATTCGCCGTGCCGGACCAGGAAGATCTCGGTCGCACCCGGTGGCGGGCTGAAGCGGTGCTGGCGGTACTCGATCTCCTGCTCGGGCGTGCTCATGGCCCCGAGATTAGCCGAGTTGCTTGTCCACGAAACACCATCGCCAGGTCTCGCCCGGCTCGAAGCTGCGCATCACCGGGTGGCGCGACTCGTGGAAGTGCCGGGTGGCGTGCCGGCGCGGCGACGAGTCGCAGCACGCGACGTTGCCGCACTTCAGGCACATCCGCAGGTGCACCCACGTCGTCCCTTCCTCGATGCAGGCGGCGCAGGTGTCCTTCGAGCTGGGCTCCTTCTCGGTCCACTCGTGGGCCAGGTGCTTGCACGAACCCGCCGTCGCCGCCGGCGTGCGCAGTTCGCGGCCTTCGATGCCGGGTTCTTCCTCGTCCCGGTCCAGCATGGACTCTTCGATGTCGAGCCGCTCCAGGACCTTGCGCAGGACGTCGTCGTCGGCGCTGCCGGTGTCGCGGGCCTTGAGGAACTGGCGGCGCTCGACGTCGAGCAGCTCGAGCCGCAGGCGGCGATAGGCGTCGCTCGGCGTCTCGGCCAGCGCGCTCTGCCTGCCGAGCCGCTCCCACGCCGAGTCGGCGCGGTGCTGCAGCCGCTCGCGCAGGCGCTGGATGATCTCCGGCGGGTCGTCGGGCTGCCGGATCTCCTCGAGCTTGGCCAGCGCCGCGCGGGTCATGTCGTGCAGGACGGCCGCCTCCTGCAGCGCGTCCTCCGCCGGGTCCGGCCGCGGCAGGCGCAGGCGCCGGATCAGCGGGGGCAGCGTCATGCCCTGCACGGCCAGCGTGCCGGCCACGACGACGAACGCCGCGAGCACCAGCACGGCCCGCTGCGGGGTGTCCGCGGGCAGCACGAACGCCGCGGCGAGCGTGACCACCCCGCGCATGCCGGCCCAGGAGATCACCGCCGAGTAGCGCCACGGCCAGATCTTCTTCCGGGGCTTCGACGGCCGCAGACGCCGCTTCAGGCGCTTCACCGTGCCGATCCCGATCATCCACAGCACGCGGGTGAGGATCGTCGCGGCGAGCACGGCGACGCAGATCCAGGCGAGCATCGGCAGCGACACGCCGCTCTCGCCGACTTCGGCGAGGATCCGCCGCAACTGCAGGCCGATCAGCAGGAAGACCATGTTCTCCAGCAGGAACTGGATGGTCTGCCAGTTCAGCCTCGACGCCAGGCGCGTGGAGCCGGAGAGGATCTGCGGGGCCTTGTGCCCGAGGATGAGCCCGGCGATGACGACCGCGAGCACGCCGGAGCCGTGGATCGCCTCGGCCGGGATGTAGGCGATGAACGGCACGGCGAACGACAGCGCGGTGTCGAGCACCGGCTCGTTCAGCCGGGCACGGACGAACGCGGCGGCGAACCCGACGACGAGCCCGACCACGGCCCCGCCGATGGCCGCGCGGAAGAAGTCGGCGCCGACCTGCCACAGGCTGACCGACCCGGCCAGCGCCGCGATGGCCGTGCGCAGGGCGACCAGCGCGGCGGCGTCGTTGAACAGGCTCTCGCCTTCGAGCAGCCGGATCAGCTTGCGCGGCATGCCGACCCGGCGGGCGACGACGCTGGCGGCGACGGCGTCCGGCGGCGCGACGACGGCGCCGAGCGCGAGGCCGCCGGCCAGCGGGAGGCCCGGGATCACGGCCCACGCGACCAAGCCGACGCCGAGCGTGGTGAACACCACCAGTCCGACCGACATCAGCCCGATCGCCCCGCGGTTCTTCCGGAAGTCGACCAGCGACGTCTGGATGGCCGCCGAGTACAGCAGCGGTGGGAGCAGGCCGAGCAGCACGACCTCGGGGTCGAGGTGGTATTCCGGCACGCCGGGGACGTACGACGCGCCGACGCCGACGACGATCAGGCACAGCGGGGCGGGCCAGTCCAGCCGCCGCGCCACGGCGCTGACGACGAGGACCGTCACGACCAGCGCCACTATCTCTGCCGCTATGTGCACGGGGTAATCATTACCCGTCCGCCGCCGCGCGTGTCACCTGGCCGCCTCGGCGAGCACCTCGGCGACCAGGTACTCGGTGATCTCGCGGATCCGGCCGTCTTCGACGCGGAAGACGAAGCAGTACCGGTTGTCGTAGCGTGCCCCGGCCTTCGTGGCGACGCTGCCCCGCGTCTCGACCGCCCGAGCAGGTCGCGGCGGACCGAGTCCTTGCCGCGGAAGCTGCCGGACTTTCGGACGCGCTCCTAGGCTGGGTTCGTGACGACGGTGGAGACCGCGGCCGGCGCCCTGCGCGGGTCCGAACGCGACGGAGTCCGGACGTTCCTGGGCGTGCCCTACGCCGAACCGCCGGTGGGGGAGCTGCGGTTCCGCGCGCCCCGCCCGGCGCCGCCGTGGTCCGGCGTGCGCGACGCGACGAGGTGGGCGGCCCGGGCGCCGCAGCCGGAGCTGACCGGCCGCGGCTTCACCGGCGACGAGGACTGCCTCTACCTGAACGTGTACGCCCCGGCCACGCCCGGCTCGTACCCCGTGCTGGTCTGGATCCACGGCGGGGGCGGCGTGCTGGGCGCGCCGCACCAGTTCGACGCGTCGGCGTACGCCCGGCGAGGCGTCGTCGTGGTGGCCGTCGCCTACCGGCTCGGCGTGCTCGGCATGCTGCACCTGCCCGGCGTCGCCGACTCCAACCTGTCCCTGCGCGACCAGGTCGCCGCGCTGGAGTGGGTGCGGGACAACGCCGCCGCGTTCGGCGGCGACCCGGGCCGCGTGACGCTGGCCGGGCAGTCCAACGGCGGCCGCACGGTCGGGACGCTGCTGGCCGTGCCCGCCACGCGTGGGCTCGTCCACCAGGCGATCGTGCAGAGCGGCACCGGCGTCGGCTCGGTCGTGCACACCCCGGCCGAGGGTTCGGCGATCGCTTCGGCGGTCCTTTCCGAACTGGACGCTGCCCCGAGTGACCTCGCCACCCTGCCGGTGAAGAAGATTCTTCAAGCGCAGCAACGGGTTTCGGCGGTCTCCGGGACCAAGGTGACTTATCGCGTGGTCGTCGGCGACGAGCTGCTGCCGTCGCGCCCGCTGGACAGCGTCCGTGACGTGCCGCTGCTCATCGGGACTACGGCCGACGAGGAAGACCTGTTCAGCTGGCTGCAGTCGGGCGGCGCGAAGCTCCTCGGCGTCGGTTCGACGATGCTGGACGCGTCCGCGGTGGACAAAGCCGTCGCGGCCTACGCCGAGCTGCTGCCGGACTGGCCGGAGGACCAGGTTCGCAACCGGGCGCTGACCGCGGGGGACTGGTGGATCCCGGCGATCCGCTTCGCCGAGAGGCAGCCGGACGCCTGGATGTACCGGCTGGACTGGCGGATCGCCCCGCGCGGCACGGGCCTGGGTGCCCCGCACGGGCTCGACCTGCCGCTGGTGTTCGACGACATCCGCAACAAGAACTGGCGGTTCCTCTTCGCCGGGCGGACGTTCCCGGCCGAGCGGCTGCAGTCGGTCGCGACGGAGATGATCGGCGCGTGGGTCCGCTTCATCGCGACCGGCGACCCGGGCTGGCCGCGCTACACGACGGCCGACCGCGTCACGCGGATCTTCGACGACGTCTCCACGACCGTCTCGGATCCGGACCGCGCCCAGCGCCTCCTCTGGATGTCATGAGGGGCACCTTCATGGCTGTCAAAGCCATGAAGGTGCCCCCTCGTGGACTTGGGCTAGACGGTGATCTTGTCGACGTTCGGGCCGCCGTTGGCGGTCGTCGCGGTCGCCTTGATCCGGTTCGCCCCGGCGGTCAGGGTCACCGGGATCGTGACCGTCTGCCAGGTGTCCCAGCTCCCCGTGCCGCCGAACGCCACCGCGGACGCCACCTTCGTGCCGTTCACCGTGATGTCCATCGGCCGGTTCACCGTGGTGCCGTTGGCGAACCGCAGGACGACGTTCGCCGGGCCCGCGGCCGCCGCGGGCACGGTCCACTCCACCGCGCTGCCGGTCGCGTTCGTGTAGTCCACGAACCCGGTGCCGGTGAACCCGGCGTGGTTCGACGCCGTGGCCGCGTTCGTCAGCGCCGCGTCCTCGGCCTGGTAGTCGGCCGGGGCACCCGGGCCGGTAGTGCCGTCCGCCGGGATCGTCTTCGTCCCGGTGTTCCAGCCCGCGACCCGCACGGACGGCTTGGCGCCCTTGAGGTCCGCGGTCCGGTACGTCGCCGTCAGCGTCGTCGACTCGCCCGGCCAGAGGGTGACCTGGTTGTCGGTCCACTGGACCGGCAGCACCGGCGCGCCCGCCGCGCCGAGCACGTGCGCGTCGACGAAGAACGCCGGCACCTTGTTCGCCGAGCCGTTCGTCAGCGTCACCTTGGTCGTCGTGGTGCCGTCGCCGTTCGTGGTCGAGTTCGCGGTCGAGCCGAGCGTCACCTGAGCCAGGCTGTTGAGCCCGGACAGGTCGGCGTACGACGTCGTCGGCGTGTAGTACCAGTCGCTGTTGCCCCAGTCGAGCGTGTCGGCCTTGGTGGACAGCCAGTAGACGTTGCGGCTGACCTCCTTGCCCGACGCGTCGCTCAGGACCAGCTTCGCCAGGTACGTCGTCGACAGCCCGCTCACCGAGCCAATGGTCAGCGCGGTCGTCTTCGCGCCGTCACCGCCCATCGAAACGGTCTTGGACTGGTCGAACTTCGAAGTGCCGTCGAGGTTGAACAGCTGCACGCGGGCGGTGAGGTTCGACGCCGCGTCGTGGTTGTGGTTGACCACCACCACGGACTTGGTGTCGTACGAGTACTGGATGTGCAGCGGCTCGTTCGCCTTCTTGGCCCCGAAGTACGAGCCGTTCTGGTCGAGGTAGGTGTCGAACAGCTGCCAGTGCAGCGACGTCCAGCCGCTGTTGAGCATCCAGTAGATGATCCCGGTCGACGGGTTCGAGCTGTCGCTGAAGTTCCGCGAGTGCGACTCGAACTCGGCGCGGACGTTCTCGTACTGCGCCAGCTGCGCCTTGCGGACGAAGTCGTCGAGGCTCGCCGGCTTGCCGTAGCGGCCGGCCAGCGCGTCGCCGAAGAGCTTCAGGTTGGCGAACGTCGAGGACGACGACCGGTGGTACTGCGCGGTCGACGGGCTCTTCCACAGCGTGTCCAGCTCGCTCGAGGACATCATCCGCTTCAGCGTGTCCATCGTCGGGATGTCCGGCCCGGCGCTGGTCTCGGAGTTGAAGCCCCACGCGCCGCCGAGGTCGCTGTGCGCCTTGTCGTACCAGTAGTTCGGCGGGACGTAGTCGTACGGGCCGTTCATCTTCATGCCGGACGCCCCGAGCTGCGGCGACGACTTCGCCGACGCGGCCGGAACCACCGGGGTGGACCAGTCCGCGGCCTTGAGCGCGTCGAGGTAGTTCTTCTCGATCGTCGCGTCGGGCGCGAAGTCGCTGCCGATGAGGAAGGAGATGACGCTCGGGTGGTCGCGCAGCCGCTCGGCCTCCGCGGTCATCGACGCCTTCGCGATCGGATAGTCCGCGGCCGTCCACGAGTCGCCCGGCTCGCTGCCGTTGACCTGGCCCTCCCATTTGTCGCAGCACTCCCAGCCGGGCAGCGTCAGCACGCCCATCCGGTCGGCGAGGTCGAAGAACTCGTCCGGCTCGAGGTGCCCCTCCAGGCGCACGGTGTTGAGGCCGAGGTCCTTGACGTAGGCGAGCTTGTCCGCCGCGTACTGCTCGTTCCAGCGCAGGAACAGGTCCGGCGAGTAGCCGCCGCCCTTGATCAGCAGCGGGCGCCCGTTGATCGTGTAGGATCGGCCGCCGCTGGAGTTGACCGGCGCCTTGACCTCGCGCACGCCGAAGGTGGAGTGCGAGGTGTCCGACGCCGTCCCGCCGGCGCTCGCGGTCAGGTCGAGGTCGTAGAGCGGCTGCCCGCCCATCCCGGCCGGCCACCAGACCTGCGGGTCGTCGATCCCGACGACCGGGAACGTGACGGTCTTCTTCTCCTTCGCGGCCAGGGAAACGGTCTGGCTGATCGGCCTGCCGGCGACCGTGCCGGAGACCGTCGCCGAGACCGCCGCCGCCGAGTCGTTGCGGACGTCGGCCTTCACGGTCAGGTCGGCGTGGGTGAGGCCGGTCAGCTTCGTGACGACGTGCCCGCCGCGCAGCGCCACCGGGCCGCTGCGCCGCACGAGGACGTCCCGCACGATGCCCATGTTCTGGTCCGGCGGGGTCTGGGCCCAGTCGATCCAGCCCATCGACAGGTCCTTGTTCGGGTCGTTGGGGTAGACCTTGAACGCGACGCTGTTGGTGCCCGCCTTGACCTGTGCGGTGATGTCCAGGTCCTGGCGCTGGTAGGCGCCGTTGACCTGCGTCTTGTCCGCGATCTTCGTGCCGTTGACCCAGACGTCGGCCTTGGACAGCACGCCGCTGAAGTCGAGGTAGGTGCGCTGGGTGGGGTCGGCGACGGTGACGTCGGTCCGGTACCACCACGGGACCTTGAAGTCCGCGGTCGGCACGTTCTTCATGTTCGTCGAATAGAAGGGGTCGGCGTACTTGCCGTTGGCCAGCAGGCCGGCGTAGACGGTCGAGCGCGGGCCGACCGGGTACCAGCCGGCGGTGTCGTAGCCGGGCTTCGACACCGCCGAATCGTCGCTGACCTGCGCCGACGTCTGGATCAGGAAGCCGGGGACGGCGGTGGCCGGGCCCGCGGCCACGACCGTTGCGCTGGCCGGTTCCTGCCCGGTGGCCGCCGGGACGGTCACTCCGGTCACCGCGACGGCCACCGCGGCCGCCGCGAGGAGGATCCGGGTTCTTCTTTGCCGATAGCTCACTAGCGCGCCTCCTAGGCACCACGGCGGCGGGGGGACAGCGGACCATCGTTAGGGAACTTTCCTAACAATTGCGGACGATCGTAGCGGTCCGGTCACCGGGAGAACAGGGGCGTTCCGGTCAGACCTCCGCGGCCTGCCACGCCGCGGCGGCGCGCAGGGCCAGCAAGAGCGGCAGCGAACCGTCCTCCCAGATCCGCGGGGGAAGTGCTTCGCTCAGCGGGACGCCGCCGGTCAGCGCGGCCCCGATCGCGGGGACGTCGACGTCGAAGAGTGTCAGCCCGGCGCTGTAGAGGCGTTCCCCGCTGACCGGGCGGCGCGCGGCCACTCCCGCGCGCCGAGGAAGCCGAGGTAGTCCGCCTTCGCGCGGGCGCGGCGCGTCGGTTTTCCCATCGCCGCACTGTCTTAGCACGGGCGAGAGGGCTCGTTACGCCGTTATTCCGAGATCGGCTTTGAAGAGCGCGAGCACCTCCAGCCGCTGCCGGTCGACGGCGGCGACGGCGGTCCCCTCGGCTCCCTCGCCGGACGCGATCTTCGAGTGCGTCTCGATCACCGTGTTCGCGAGATCCCGGGCGGGCCCGGCGACCTCCCGGCCTGCCAGCACTTCGATCTCGGCCGTGGCGGCGTGCAGGCGGGCGTCCTCGGTGCGGGTCCGCGCGCCGGCCATCGCCTGGCCGTAGCTCGCGCTGATCGAGCGCAGGTACTCGGCGTACACGGCCTGCTTGAGCTTGCCGAGCGCGTCTTCCCGCTGCCACCGCCGGCTGCGCGCGGCGAGCAGGTGCTGGAGGAAGCCGCCGACCAGGACACCGAGGAGGGCGCCCGCGACGCCGACGACGGCGGTGCCCATCAGGCTTCCGCGTCGAGGTAGGCCCACTGGCCGTCGGCGCGGCGGAAGCGGCTGTTCTCCTCCTGGAAGCCGTCTTGCCCGCGGCGGCGGTAGTGGGCGCGGAACTCGACCGTGCCTTCGGCGTGCAGCAGCCCGCCGCCGGTGCGGCCGAGGATCTCCAGCCGCGTCCACTCCTGGCGCGGGTCGAGGCTCAGGTGGCGCGGGCGGGTGTCCGGGTGCCAGGTGCGCAGCAGGTAGGCGGTGTCCCCGACGGCGAACGCGCTGAACCGCGAGCGCATCAGCAGCTCGGCCGTGGGCGCCGCGAGGGAGCCGTCGTGGAACCGGCCGCAGCAGGCGGCGTAGGACTCGGTCAGGCCGCACGGGCACGAAGCGGGAGGCATCCGGGAATTGTGCCACGGGCGGTCCGAACGTCCATTGAGGACTATTCGGCGTTGACCGGCTTCCCGCTCTCCCGCGCTTCCTGCGCCCCGCGCACGGCGAGCCGGTCCGCTCGCTCGTTCTCCGGGTGCCCCGCGTGGCCCTTGACCCACAGCCACTCGACCTCGTGACCGCCGACCGCCGCGTCCAGGCGCTGCCACAGGTCCGCGTTCTTCACCGGTGCGCGCGCCGCCGTCTGCCAGCCGTTCTTCTTCCAGCGCGGCAGCCACTGCATGATCCCGTTGCGGACGTACGTGCTGTCCGTGTACACGCGGACCTGCGACGGCCGGGTCAGGCTCTCCAGCGCGCGGATCGGCGCGGTCAGCTCCATCCGGTTGTTCGTCGTCGGGGTGGCTTCGCCGCCGTACAGCTCGCGCTCGTGCCGCCCGTAGCGGAGCACCGCGCCCCAGCCACCCGGTCCCGGGTTCCCGCTGCACGCGCCGTCGGTGTAGATCTCCACGTCCACGCGGCGACCCTACCGGTCGCGGCCCTCGCCGAGAGTCGCCACGCCGGGTTACGGTGAACCTCCGGAGGGGAACGATGAGCGGGCACGACGACACGGGCGAGGGCGCACTTCTGGCTTACCTCGCCGACGCCGACCGCGAGTACCTGCTCGGCCGGGGCACCCGCCGCCGGTTCCGGGCCAACGACGTCGTGCTCATGGAGGGCGACCCGTCCGACCACGTCCACGTGCTGGTTTCCGGCTGGGTGCGCGTTTCCACGATCGTCGAAGACGGCCGCGAGGTGCTCTTCGGCCTGCGCGGCCCCGGCGAGGTGCTCGGCGATCTCGCCGCCGTGACCGGGCGGCCGCGATCGGCGTCGGTGCGCGCGATCGAGCCCTGCACCGTCTTCCAGCTGACCGGCGCGGAGTTCGTCGACGTCCTGCACACCCGGCCGGAGATCGCCATCGCGACGATCAAGACGGTCGCGGCGCGCCTGCGCAACGCCGAATCGGCCCGGGTCGACTCCGCCGCCTTCGACGTCAGCCGCCGCGTCGCGGTGGTCCTGGTCCGGCTGGCCGAGGAGCACGGCAGGCGCGTCCCGGAAGGCGTGCTCATCGAGGCCGCGTTCTCGCAGGAGGACATCGGCGCACAGATCGGGGCGGCCCGGCGTACCGTCGCCCGGGCGTTGCGCGTGCTGCGGGAGCGGGGGATCGTCGAGACCGGCCGCCGCCGGATCCTCATCCGCGAGCCGCGCGTCCTGCGGGCCTTCGCCCGTTCTGAGCCAAACGGCACACACCGCCCGTGACAACGGGCCTCTGAGCGGACCCCGCTCCCGCGCGATCCTGGGTCCGGCCGGAAAAAGAAACAGATGCCGACCGGCCGGATTCTCATTTCGAGCGAGATCGGGAGTGCTTTGCCCGTGAAATCGGCCTTCGCCGCGTTCATGGCCGGTGCCCTGCCGGATTTCCGGCGGCCACCGCAAACGCGGAGAGGCCGGGGCACGCGGCTTCACCTCGTACCCCGCTTCGGCCTGGGCGCAGCGATGAGGAGGTGTGTGTGATGGAGAGCCATTCGATCTGGGCGCTGATCTTCGGCGCGAACTGACCCGCGGCGGCCCGGCCGGCCGGCACGTGGGGGGCCGGCCGGCCGGGTATTCCGTGAATGCCGGTGTCCGGGATCTGTCATACCTCGGGGGAACCGTTCTTGGTAATGTGGCCGGCATTTCCGCCGCGGCTCCGGAAGGGGGTGGGATGCGGCCCGGGAACTCCTTCCCGTTCGTGCGGGAGCTGAACGAGCTGCGCCGCGGCCGCGGGCTCGACGCGGCCGATCTGCACCAGCGGATCGGCCCCTGCCTGCGTGAGGCGTGCGGGATCACCGGCGCCGACCAGCCCGTGCCCGCCCGCGAGAAGCTCGTGCTGCGGCTCACCGAGTTGTGCGGCCGGCTGCCCGACGACCTGCGGCTGGCCGCGCTCGCGGCGTTCGGCCTGCACGAAGAGGCCGCGGGGGAGTTCCTCGACCGGCGGATCTCGTGGCTGGCCAGCGTCCTGGACCGCGACCCGCGCACCGCGCGCCGCCGGATCGACCTCGCGTTCCGCCGGCTCGACGAGCTGCTCGGCGCGCCCCCGGCCGAAGGGGACCGGCACCCGCTGGCCGGCTGGTACGTCGAGTCGATGAAGGCGATGCTCCACCTCGACCGCGACCCGCCGGACCTGCAGGAGGAACGCCGGATCGTCGCGGAGGTCGACGAGCTCGACGAGCTCGTGCTCTCCTTCAGCGTCCCGGCCGAGCCCGGCAGCGATCCGGTCCCGGACATCACCGCCGAGGTCCTGTTCGGCGGCGAGATCGTCGAAGCGCGCCAGGTTTCGGCGAGCCACGCGCAGTTCGTCATGCGGCTCCCCAGCCCGTTGCGGCTCGGCCAGCGGCACGAGTACGGGATCCGCTTCGCGCCCCGGCGCACGTCGCTGCGGCCGTACTACGTGATGACGCCGCTGCGGCGCTGCGAGCAGTTCTCGGTGCGCGTCCGGTTCGACCGCGCGGGCCCGCCGTCCCGCGTCTGGCGCCTCAACGGCGTGCCGAGCCGGGTGATCGACGACGGCGTCGACTCGGGGGACGCGCTGACGGTGGACCGGGTCGGCGAGGTGGGCCTCGAGTTCCACGAGCTGCACCAGGGGCTGAGCTACGGCCTGCAGTGGTCCTTCGACCCCCGGGAGGACTGAGGAGGTCATGCGCACCGTCCCGGTGGCCGCGACCGTCGTCCGGATCGGGATCGCCGTCCCGAGCCGCGGCGGCACCGCACGCGCGGTGCACCTCGGCGCCACCCTCGACGGCGTGCTGGACGAGGCGTTCGACCACGTCCCGGTGCCGTACCGCACGCCGACCTGGTACCGGCGGCAGGACGGGGACAGCACGACGCTCGTCATCCCGCCGTCCGTGCCGCTCCGGTGGGTCGCGACGGAGTTCGCCGGCGGGCTGGCCGAGGCGCTGCGGCGGCGCAACCGCCACCTCAACGACTTCGGCAGGCTGCGCCTGAGGCTCGCCGCCGACCACGGCGACGTCGTGCTGCGCCCGCCCTACTTCGGCGGTGCCGCGATCGCGCGGGCGGTCTGGCTGTGCGAAGCCGAGGTGCTGAAGGCGGCGCTGGCCGCGGCGCCGGAACTGGACCAGCTGCTGATCGTCTCCGACCGGTTCCACGCGGCGGCCGCGCTATCGGGCGGATTTCGCCGCGTCGTCGTCCCGGCTGGTGGCGAGCGGGAAATCGCGTGGCTGCGGACGGGTCCGGATACTGGGACGCGGAATACCGGCCCGGGTGGCGGGTTGGCACCTTCGTAGCCGATGGGAAGGGGCCCGCGATGAGCACGTTCACGAGCGAGTGGCAGGACTGGAAGACGCAGCGCGAGGAGGACCTCGCGGCACCCCACGGCTGGCTGGCGCTGGTGTCGCTCGACTGGCTGACCGACGCCCCGCGCGAGTACCCGGGCATCCCCGGCCGCTGGTGGCAGGACGCGGACGCGGCGTACGTCGACCCGGCCGGCGCGTCGCTGACGCACGAGGGTTCGCCGATCACGGAGACCCGCCGGTTCGAGCTGGTCAACAGCGGCGCGGGCACGCGGGTGCTGGCCGGCGACGTCGAGATCGAGGTCGCCCGCCGCTCGGGGTACCTGATCCGCGTGCACGACCCGAAGGCCGAGGTGCTGCGCGCGTTCCACGGCGTCCCGGCGTACGAGCCTTCGCCGTCGTGGGTGGTCTCGGGGCGCTTCGAGCCGTTCGACTCGCCGCGGCCGACGACCGTGGGCGCGGTGGTGGAGGGCCTGAGCCACGTCTACACGGCGCCGGGCGTGGTCCACTTTTCGCATGGCGGCTCGTCCCACACGTTGACGGCGTTCAACGGCAAGGACGGCGGCTTCAGCATCCTGTTCACGGACGGGACGAGCGGCGTCACGACGTACGCGGCGAACCGGTCGCTGCCGGTCGGGGCGCCGGCGCCCGACGGATCGGTGACGTTGGACTTCAACCGGGCAGTGAACCTGCCGTGCGCGTTCACGGACTTCGCGACGTGCCCGCTGCCGCCGGCGGGCAACCACCTGCCGTTCGCGGTGGAGGCGGGGGAGAAGATCCCGTACGAGCGCGGGTGACTCCCCCGCCCACAGGTGGGCTCAGTGGGCGACGTCGATGACGACGCGGTTGGGCGCGGTGAGCGTGAAGACGTTCACCGCGGTCCGCGACCGCACCCCGAGCCCGATCGAGAGGTGCCCCTCGAAGTCCCCGGTGACGGCGACGGCCATGACGTTGGCCAGGTTCCGCGTCCGGAACTTCTGCGGCCCGGTGTAGGTGGGATTCCCGTTGACATCGTGCGCGGCGGCGAGTGTCGCGCCGACGTTGACGAAGTACTGCCCGGTGAGCCAGACGACCTCGCCGCTCGGGTCCGCGGTGAGCTCGTCGGTCAGCTGGTAGCCGACCGTGGGCGCGGGCCCGGCGGTGAGGTCGAGCACGACCCGGTCGAAGCCGGTGTTGTTCCCGGTCCGGATGTTCGTCATGGCCGGGATGGTGGGAGCGGCCGCTTGCGCCGACGCGGCGGTCGCGAGAGTGCCGGCGAGCAGCAGGGTGACAGCGACGAGTGCGCGTCGCACGGGTCTGGACATGGTGGGCCTCCTGGCGGAAAGAACCGGTGGAAGTCCCAGCGCTGGGTTCTTGGGGGACGCCCGGTTCGTCCGGTGAGTTGCCCGGAAGTGGGGGTTTGACGGTCGAAGCGTTACCCCGGCCGCTCCGACCGTGCCGGGACGTCGGCCGGAGCACTCACCAGCCGCGCTCGCGCCACTCCTTCAGCTTCGGCCGCTCCGCTCCCAGCGTCGAGTCGTCCCCGTGGCCCGGGTAGAACCACGTCTCGTCCGGCAGCTCGTCGAAGATCCGCGAAGACACATCGTCCAACAACGACGCGAAGTCCTCCGGCGATGTCGTTCGCCCCACCCCACCCGGAAACAGCGAGTCGCCGGTGAACAGGTGCGGATACCCCGAAGGATCCCGGTACAGCAGCGCGATCGACCCCGGCGTGTGCCCCCGCAGGTGGATCACCGAAAGAGTGACCTGCCCCACCGAAAGCGTGTCCCCGTGCTCCACCAGGAAGTCCGGCGGCACCGGCAACGGCGAGGCGTCCAGCGGATGGGCGGCCGTGTTGGCGCCGTTCGCCCCCGCCACCGCGCCGAGGGCCTGCCAGTGGTCTTGGTGCTGGTGGGTCGTCACGACCGTGCGAAGAGCCGGGCGGTCGGGGCCGTGGCCGATCAGGTCCGAGATGCGCTCCGGGTCGCTGGCCGCGTCGATCAGGAGGGCCTCCTGCGTTGCGCGGCACACCAGGAGGTACGTGTTGTTGTCCATCGGGCCGACGGACAGCTTGGTGATGGTCAGCGCGTCCAGGGTCCGCCGGGTGGCGTCGCCGCCCGGGTCGACGTGCCCGGTGTAGGTCTCCACGATGTTCACCGTGCACACGGTAGTCGTTTCGCTCCAAGCGGTTCCACCCGCACAAGCACGCGCGGGGGAGTCCACGTAGGCTCACCGCAGCCCCGCCAAGCCGACCTCAGGACGACCGTGCCCACCTCCCCGACGCCGCGCCGGATCAGCTGGGACCTCCTCCGCGTCGTCGCCGTCTTCGCGGTGATCCTCGGGCACGTCACCCACCAGGGTGCCCTCCTCCACCCGGAACTCACGGGCTACCCCGTGCGGGTGACAGCGCAGTTCGGCGCCGCGATCCTGCTGGTGATCTCCGCCTTCTTCGTTTGCGCGAGCCTGCGCAAGGGCGATCCGCGCCGGTGGCTGTGGAACCGGGTCGCGCGCCTCGTGCCCGCCTACCTCGTCGCCGTGCTGGTGACCTACGTCGTGACGCGGTGGGCGGCCATCTCCTTCAGCGGCCTGCCCTACCCGCCGGGTGTCACCGGGTTCCTCTTCGGCGTGCCGCAGGGGCCGCCGGCGAACCCGTCGCCGTGGTACATCCCGACCGGGCTGGACCTGGTCACCAACCTCGGCATGGTGCAGGAGTGGGGCGTCCGCTCGGGCACGTTCTACTACCTCGACGGCTCCTACTGGACGCTGCCGGTGCAGCTGCTGGCCTTCACCGGCGCCGCCCTGCTGTGGCCGCGGTCGTGGCGCACCCACCGGCTCACCGTCGCGCTGCTGTGGGCGCTGATCCTCGTCCCGCTCGTGCTCCGCTTCGTGGTCTTCGACCCGGAGACGGTGCGCCCGGTCGTCGACAGCTGCTATTACGGGCTGGGCCTGCACCGCCTGCACGTGTTCGCCATCGGCGTCGCGCTGTGGCTCTGGTCGCGGCACCGCCTGAAGACGTGGCACGCCGCCCTGTTCGTGGTCGCCGCCGTCGCGGCGCAGGACCTGCAGGTGTTCCCGCTGCACCGGGCGCTGCCGCAGGACGCCGAGCGCTGGCCGTCCACGATCGGGTTCGCCGTGCTCCTGCTGCTGGTCTGCCTCGCCGCCCGCGGCCCGGACTGGCGGTTCCCCGGGCTGGCGAGGATCGCCCCGGCCGTCACCTGGCTCGCGGGCATCTCGTATGGTCTCTACTTGGTGCACCAGGAACTGGGTTACGTCCTGGCCCGCGCCCTGCTCGATGCCGGTCTCCCCGGCTGGCTGCGGCTCCCCGTGGTCGTCGGCGCCGCCGTGCTGGCCGGCTGGGCGGTCACCGCGGGGGTCGAACGGCCGGTCCACCGGTGGCTCACCACTCGGCGAAAGCCGGAAGAACCGCAGGTCCAGGCCGCGGATCCGGTTTCTGTCGGTGGTGGCTCGTAGCATGGAGAGGCCGCCCGTGCAGCCTCCTCCCGGGCCGGCGACCGCAGCATTGAATGACACTGAAGGGACCCTGGCGTGGCTGATCGCCTCGTTGTTCGCGGTGCCCGCGAGCACAACCTCCGCGGCGTGGATCTCGACCTGCCCCGCGACAGCCTGATCGTGTTCACCGGCCTGTCCGGGTCCGGGAAGTCGAGCCTCGCCTTCGACACCATCTTCGCCGAGGGGCAGCGCCGCTACGTCGAGTCGCTCTCGGCGTACGCCCGCCAGTTCCTGGGCCAGATGGACAAGCCGGACGTCGACTTCATCGAGGGCCTCTCGCCCGCGGTGTCGATCGACCAGAAGTCCACTTCGCGCAACCCGCGCTCGACCGTGGGCACGATCACCGAGGTCTACGACTACCTGCGCCTGCTCTACGCGCGCGCCGGCAAGGCGCACTGCCCGACCTGCGGCGAGCCGATCAGCAAGCAGACGCCGCAGCAGATCGTCGACCAGGTGCTGGAGATGGACGAGGGCGTCCGCTTCCAGGTGCTCGCGCCGGTGGTGCGCGGGCGCAAGGGCGAGTACGTCGACCTGTTCGAGAACCTGCAGCAGCAGGGCTACGCGCGCGTGGTCGTCGACGGCACGGTCCACGCGCTCACCGACCCGCCGAAGCTGAAGAAGCAGGAAAAGCACCAGATCGGCGTGGTGATCGACCGGCTGAGCGTGAAGTCGAGTTCGCGGCAGCGGCTCACCGACTCGGTCGAGACGGCGCTGCGCCTGGCCGACGGGCTGATCGAGCTGGAGTTCGTCGACCTGCCGGAGCACGACCCGCACCGCATCCGGGGCTTCTCCGAGAACCTGGCCTGCCCCAACGGCCACCCGCTGGCCATCGAGGACCTCGAGCCCCGCTCGTTCTCCTTCAACTCGCCCTACGGCGCCTGCCCCGAGTGCACCGGCATCGGCATCCGCAAGGAGGTCGACCCGGAGCTGGTGGTGCCGGACGACGAGCTGTCACTGGCCGAGGGCGCGATCGCGCCGTGGTCGGGCGGGCAGAGCGCGGACTACTTCATCCGGCTGCTCGAGTCGCTGTCGGAGACCATCGGCTTCCGGATGGACACGCCGTGGCGCAAGCTGCCCGCGCGCGCCCAGAAGGCGGTGCTGCACGGCGTCGACGAGCAGGTGCACGTCCGGTACAAGAACCGCTACGGCCGCCAGCGCTCGTACTACGCGAACTTCGAGGGCGTCATCCCGTTCCTCGAGCGGCGCCAGGAGCAGACCGAGTCCGAGTACATGCGCGAGCGGTACGAGGGCTACATGCGCGAGGTGCCGTGCCCGGCCTGCCAGGGCACCCGGCTCAAGCCGGAGATCCTCGCCGTCACGCTGCAGCACCAGACCCGCGGCGACATGTCCATCGCCGAGGTCTGCGGGCTGTCCATCGCGGAGGCGTCGCAGTTCCTCGACGAGCTGGAGCTGGGGCAGCGCGAGTCGATGATCGCCGGCGCCGTGCTCAAGGAGATCCAGGCGCGGCTGCGCTTCCTGCTCGACGTCGGCCTGACGTACCTATCGCTCGACCGCGCGTCGGCAACGCTGTCGGGTGGCGAGGCGCAGCGCATCCGGCTCGCGACGCAGATCGGCTCGGGCCTCGTGGGCGTGCTGTACGTGCTCGACGAGCCGTCGATCGGCCTGCACCAGCGCGACAATCACCGCCTGATCGAGACGCTGACCCGGCTGCGGAACCTGGGCAACACGCTGATCGTCGTCGAGCACGACGAAGACACGATCCGCTCCAGCGACTGGGTGGTCGACATCGGCCCGGGCGCGGGCGAGCACGGTGGCCACATCGTCCACAGTGGACCGTACAAGAAGCTGCTCAAGAGCAAGGACTCGCTCACCGGGCAGTACCTGTCCGGGCGGCGCAGGATCGAGGTCCCGGCGATCCGCCGTCCGATCGACAAGAAGCGGCAGCTGACCGTCGTCGGCGCGCGCGAGCACAACCTGCGCGGGCTGGACGTCTCGTTCCCGCTCGGCTGCCTGGTTTCGGTCACCGGCGTCTCCGGCTCCGGCAAGTCGACGCTGGTGAACGACATCCTCGCGACGGTGCTGGCGAACAAGCTCAACGGCGCCCGCCAGGTGCCGGGCCGGCACACCCGCGTCAACGGCCTCGGCAACGTCGACAAGCTCGTGCGCGTCGACCAGTCGCCGATCGGGCGGACCCCGCGGTCCAACCCGGCCACCTACACGGGTGTCTGGGACCATGTCCGCAAGCTGTTCGCGGCGACCACCGAGGCGAAGGTCCGGGGCTACCAACAGGGCCGGTTCTCGTTCAACGTCAAGGGCGGCCGCTGCGAGGCGTGCGCGGGCGACGGCACGATCAAGATCGAGATGAACTTCCTGCCGGACGTCTACGTCCCGTGCGAGGTCTGCAAGGGCGCGCGGTACAACCGGGAAACCCTCGAGGTGCACTACAAGGGCAAGACCGTCTCGGACGTGCTCGACATGCCCATCGAGGAGGCGGCGGAGTTCTTCGAGCCGATCAAGGCCATCCACCGCCACCTGCAGACGCTGGTGGACGTCGGCCTCGGCTACGTCCGGCTCGGCCAGCCCGCGCCGACGCTTTCGGGCGGTGAGGCGCAGCGCGTCAAGCTGGCCAGCGAGCTGCAGAAGCGCTCGACCGGCAAGACGGTGTACATCCTCGACGAGCCGACGACCGGCCTGCACTTCGAGGACATCAACAAGCTGATCGGCGTGATCAACGGCCTGGTCGACAAGGGCAACTCGGTGATCGTGATCGAGCACAACCTCGACGTGATCAAGACCTCCGACTGGATCATCGACATGGGCCCCGAAGGCGGCAACGGCGGCGGCACGATCGTCGCCGAGGGCACGCCGGAGCACATCGCGAGCGTCGAGGAGAGCTACACGGGCGAGTTCCTGCGGCACGTCCTGACGGCCGAGTAGCGCCTCACCGCTGCTCGCCGGTGGTCTGGTGGACCACCGGCGAGAGCGGGCCGTAGTGCAGAGCCCGGACCCGGAACGCCGAACCTGCCTCGCCGGGCAGCAGCGACAGCGCGCACGTCGTCGTGTCCGGGTCGGTCACCTCGACCGGGTCGAACTCCGGCGCGCCCGGCCGGCGGATCTCCAGCAGGAAGCCGGCCTCGTCGCTCGACCGGTCGGCCCAGGTGAAGGTCATCGTGTCGCCGGACGTCACCGCGTGCAGGCCGGTCGAGACCGAGCCGGTGAACGGCTGCTCCCGGTAGTAGAACGGCGTCTCCGGGAGCAGGTCCGGGTGGTGGTAGCTCGTCACGTGCGGAGGCAGGAACCGCAGCGTCGTCCACGGCCCGGCGGGGTCGTTCGCGTAGTCGACGCGGTGGCCGTCGGCGTCGTCCGGCCAGCTGAGGACCACGTCCGTCGGCGAAGTCAGCGTGGCGGTGAACGAGGGTGCCGGGGCGGCCGTCGAGCAGCCCGCGGCCAGCAGCGCCAGGCAGACGAGGGGTTTCACGGACACGGCGGCTCCCGGGACGAGCGGGGGCGGCGGTGCGGACGTGATCAGCTTAGGAACCCGTCCGCACGGCGACAAGGCGGTGCCGATCACCGGAACACACCAATCCGGCCGCGAACCGGCACCGAACCGGGGAATCACCGCTGAACCGTTTTCGCGGCGCGTCCGTGTCTCCTGTGTCGAGGTCCGCCGGACGGCGGTGCCGCCCTCACCGAGGAGAGAACGTCATGAACCGTATCCGGACGGCCGTCGTCTGCGCCGCCGCGTTCGCCGTCGTCGCACCGCTGTCGGCCTGCGGCGACATGGCCTCCGCCGGGGCTGGGAACCCGGAGCACGGGCAGCCCGGACACGTGATGCTGGCCGCTACCGAGGTGGCGGGCGTCGGGACGGTCGTCACCGACGCCGCCGGCAAGACGCTTTACCGGTTCGACAAGGACATGGCCACGCCGCCGACGTCCACTTGCGACGGCGAGTGCGCGACCACCTGGCCGCCCGCGCTGGCCGGGGCGGGCATGCCGATGCTCCAGGGCATTCAGGACAGCCAGGTCGGCACGCTGGCCCGCAAGGACGGCAGCAAGCAGCTCACGCTCAACGGCTGGGCGCTGTACGAGTTCTCGGGCGACAAGGCTCCCGGGCAGATGAACGGCCAGGGCGCCAACGGCACCTGGTTCGCCGTCGGGCCCGACGGCAGCAAGATCACCGCGAAGCCGGCGGCCGGCGGCTCCGGTTACTGAACACCGACGGATTCCGGGCAGAACGAGGAAGGACGGGCAGCCGATGAACACCATGGTCGCGCTGCGCTCGACGCACGCACCGCCGGTGGAGCTGAGGGTTGCACTACTGTCCTCGACGACTCAGAACACCGTCGGGAGGACGAGGGTGGCCATAGGAGGCAGGCGGCCTAAGAAGGCCAAGGGCGAGGACCTGATTCGGCAGCTGTACGCCGAACACGGCCGGAGCCTGCTGGCCTACGCGACGAGGCTGACCGGTGATCGGGCGGCAGCCGAGGACGTGGTCCAGGAGACGCTGGTCCGCGCGTGGAAACACGCCGACGACCTGCAGAACGACGGGAAGGGCTCGGTGCGCGGCTGGTTGCTGACCGTCGCGCGCAACCTGGTCACCGACCGGGCACGCGCCCGGGCGGCCCGGCCACAGGAGGTGGCCGAACCGGCCGATGGCGCGCCGACGCCGGCCGTCGAGCGCGATCACGCCCAGGGCGTGGTCGACTCGATGACGGTGCTCGGCGCGATGGACGGCCTGTCCAACGAGCACCGAGAGGTCCTGGTGGAGATCTACTACCGGGGACGGACGGTGGCCGAAGCGGCGAGAACACTCGGCGTCGCGCCGGGTACCGTGAAATCAAGGTCCTACTACGCACTGAGAGCACTGAGAGCAGCGATGATTTCGAGCGGAACGGAGGTGGCGCGATGAACTCGGTCGACGAGAGTCACACGCAGCTCGGCGCGTACGCCCTCGGCGCGCTCGATCCCGGCGAGGCGGCCGACTTCGAGCGGCGGCACCTGCAGACCTGCGCGCAGTGCCGGTTCGACCTGAACGAGCTCGTGGCCCTGCGGGAGTCACTCGACGAGGTACCGCCCGAGGCGTTCCTCGACGGGCCGCCCGAAGGCGGGGACCTGCTGCTGCAGAAGACCCTGCGGCGGGTGCGCGACGAAGAAGAGGCGGCGCCGGTCCGCTCGACGTCACGGCGGGGCCTGGCCCTGGTCGCGGCGGCGGTGCTGGTGGTGGCCGCGCTAGGCGGCGGGATCCTGGTGGGCCGGCAGACCGGTTCGGACAGCGGGCCCATCGCGATCCCCGCGCAGCCGACCGAAGTCCCGGGTACCAAGAGCGCCGAAGGACGAGACCCGACGACCGGCGTGCAGCTGGCCGCGTCGGTGGCCCCGTTCCAGGGCTGGGTCCGGGTCAACGTCGCCGTGAAGGGCGTCAAGGCCGGGGAGCAGTGCCTGCTGCAGGTCGTCACGAAGGAAGGCCAGGCGGTCACCGCCGGCAGCTGGAAGGTGTCCGAGAAGTGGGAGAGCCAGGGCTTCTCGCTCGACGGCTCCGCGCTGGTGGCCCCGGACGACGTGAAGTCGGTCGACATCGTCACGGTGGACGGCCGGAAGCTGGTCTCGGCCCAGGTGTGACGTGACGGGCGCGCGCTACCGGTTCAGCAGCAGGTGGCTGCTGCCCGGTACCGCGCCCGAGCGGGTGTTCGGCGCGGTCACCGACCTCGCCGGCTACCCGCGGTGGTGGTCGGACGTCCGCGCGGTGCGCCGGGTGGACGACGACACCGCCGAGCTGGTCTGCCGGTCCCGGCTCCCGTTCCGCTTGGTGGTCCGCATGCATCGCGACCACCAGGACGAACGCGCGGGCCTGATGCAGGTCCGGTTGAGCGGCGACCTGGACGGGGTGTTGGCCGGAGCGGTCCGCGCGGCGGGCGCGGGCACGCTCCTGGAGATCACCCAGGACGTCCAGGCTCGCAAGGAGCTGCTGCGGCGGCTCGACACGGTGGCCCGGCCGCTCTTCCGCGCGAACCACGCGCTGATGATGCGGCGGGGCCACCGTGGCCTTTCGGCCTACCTGGCGTGATCGAGGCCGTGAGTCACGTGATCGAGGCCGGAACTCGCGTGATTGAAGCCGTAACTCGCGAGTTCCGGCTCTGATCACGCGAGTCACGGCTCTGATCACGCGAACTACGGGCCGGGTCACGCGGGATCGGCGACGCAGATCTCGGGTTCCGGGGCCGCCGCGGTCCGGCGCGCGAGGACCAGGCCGCCCAGCGCCACCGCGGTGATCAGGAAGCCCGCGCTGACGCCGTACGCGAGCCGGAAGCCCGATGCCAGCGCCTCGCGGTGGTCCACACTGCCCAGGCTCGCCGTGCGGGACGCGGCCACGGAAGCCAGTACCGCCGTGCCCATCGCCGCACCCACCTGCTGGGTCGTGGTGATCAGTCCCGATGCGACGCCGGCGTCCGACGGCGCCACGTCGGACATCGCCAGCCCCATCAGCGCCGGGATCGCCGCACCGGCGCCGAGGCCCATCACCAGCAGCGGCGGCAGCACGTCGGTGAAGTACGAACCCGACACCCGCGTGAGCAGCAGCAGGCCCACGATCACCAGGCCGAGGCCGGACAGCAGCACCGCTCGCGGCCCGAACCGCGACGCCAGCTTTTCCGCGAAACCCAGCGACGCCACCGCGATCACCAGCGGCACGGGCAGGAACGCGACGCCGGTCCGCAGCGCGTCGAAGCCCAGGACCTGCTGCAGGTACAACGCCGTGACGAACTGGAAGCCCAGCATCCCGGCGACCATCAGCACCATCACGACGTTCGCGCCGGTGACCCCGCGGATCCGGAACAGTCGCAGCGGCAGCAGCGGCGTGCGCGCCTTCGCCTGCCGCACCACGAATCCGGCCAGCAGGACGGCGGCCGCGGTCAGCGCACCCCAGGCGGAGGACGAAATCCCGTACACGCCCAGCATCACCGCGGCGGTGACCAGGACCGCGCCGAGGACGTCCAGGCCGGCCCGCAGCCCGGTGCCGCGGTCGGCCTCGACCACGCGGACCGCCAGCAGCAGCGCGACCACGCCGATCGGCAGGTTGACGTAGAACGTCCAGTGCCAGCTCAGCGCCTGCGTCAGCGCGCCGCCCGCGATGAGCCCGATCGACGCGCCCGCGGCCTGCGTGAAGCTGTACACGCCGATCGCGCGCGCCCGGGCCCGCGGCTCGGGGTACATCGTGACGATCATGCCGAGCACGACGGCCGACGCGAGCGCCCCGCCGACGCCCTGCGCGAACCGGGAGACGACCAGCACGCCGGCGTCCTCCGAAAGCCCGGCGACCAGGGACGCGGCGGTGAACAGCGTCAGCCCGCCGAGGAAGACGCGGCGGCGGCCGAGCAGGTCGCCGAGGCGGCCGGAGATCAGCAGCAGGCCGCCGAACGCGACCAGGTACGCCGTGACGACCCAGGCGAGCCCGGCGGGCGTGAAGCCGAGGTCGGCCTGGATCGCCGGCAGCGCCACCGCGACGATACTGCTGTCGAGCACGACCATCAGCGACGCGGCGCACAGCACCGCCAGCGCGAAGCCGCGGGAGCGGGTGGGGTGGTTCTCGGCCATGCCAGGCCCTCCAGTCGAGCGTTCCCCCTGGTCGGTGCCAGGGCACTTCTTGTAACAGTGCCCATCATGTGTGACCATGGGTGCGCCGGGAAGGAGGCACTTTCATGTCCCAGGGGAACATCGGTGTACCTGTCCAGGTCACCGAGATCGATCCGGAGAAACTCGATGTCTGCACGGTGCTGGAGGTCATCAACCGGATCAGCGGCAAGTGGGCGATCGGCATCCTCCTGGAGGCCATCCGCGGCCCGGTGCGCTTCACCGAGCTGGAACGCTCGGTCGAGGGGATCAGCCGCCGGATGCTGACGCTGACCCTGCGCAACCTCGAGCGCGACGGCCTGCTGAAGCGCACGATCTACCCCACGGTCCCGCCGCGGGTGGAGTACGAGGCCACGGCGATGGCCAAGGAGCTGTACCAGTCGCTGAGCGGTCTGCTCTGCTGGGCCGAGCAGCACCGTGAGGACATCGCGGCGGCGCGCGTCGCCTACGACGCCGTCTGAAAACGTGGAAACGGGCCGCTGCGCGAGGTCGGGGAGACTCGCACAGCGGCCCGCTGTGGCTCGTGCTCAGCGGGGGCGTGAGCACGAACGTCGTGGGGTCAGGCCGGGATCTTTTCGCCCTCCGGCTCGGGTTCCGCGCTGTGGGCGTCGTCGTCGAGCATCGTGGCTTCGTCGAACGGTTCCTGGCCGGCGAAGACGCGTTGCGCCTTCTCCCGGTCGAACTCCTTCGTCCAGTTTCCGATGAGGACGGTCGCGACGGCGTTGCCCGCGAAGTTCGTCAGCGCGCGGGCCTCCGACATGAACCGGTCGATGCCGAGGATGAAGCCGACGCCGTTGACCAGCTCCGGCCGGTGCGACTGCAGGCCGCTCGCCAGGGTCGCGATGCCGGAGCCGCTGACGCCGGCGGCGCCCTTCGATGCGATGATCATGAACGCCAGCAACCCGATCTGCGAGCCGAGCGACAGCGGCTCGTCCTGCGCCGCGGCGATGAACAGCGTCGCCATGGTCAGGTAGATCGCGGTGCCGTCCAGGTTGAACGAGTACCCGGTCGGGACCGTGATGCCGACGACCGACTTGCTCACACCGACGTGCTCCATCTTCGCGATCAGCCGCGGCAGCGCCGACTCCGAAGACGACGTCGAGAGGATCAGCAGGAACTCGCGGCCGAGGTAGCGCAGCAGGTTCAGGATGCTCACGCGGGCGCCGAGCCACAGCACGATCCCGAGGACCACGAACACGAACACCAGGCAGGTCGCGTAGAAGCCGAGCATGATGACCGCGAGGCTCTTCAACGCCGCCCAGCCGGTCGCGCCGACCACCGCGGCGATCGCGCCGAACGCGCCGATCGGGGCCGCCCACATGATCATCGCCAGGATGCGGAAGACCAGGCGCTGGAGGTGCTCGACGCCACGCAGGATCGGCGCGCCCTTCGGGCCGAGCTTCTGCAGCGCGAACCCGACGAGCAGCGCGACCAGCAGGGCCTGCAGGACCTCGCCTTCGGTGAACGCGGAGACGAACGTCTTCGGGATGATGCCGAGCAGGAAGTCGACCGGGCCTTCGGCGCCGGTGGCGGACTTCTGGACGCTCTTCACGTCGGCGGGGTTCAGGTGCAGCCCGGTGCCCGGGTGCAGGATGTTGCCGACGACGAGCCCGATCGCCAAGGCGAAGGTCGACATGACGATGAAGTAGACCAACGCCATCACCCCGACCTTGCCGACCTTGGCCGCCTTCGCGACCGAGCCGACGCCGATGACGATGGTGCAGAAGATGATCGGCGTGATCATCATCTTGATCAGGTTGACGAAGCCGTCGCCGAGGGGCTTGAGGCCCTTGGCGAAGCCGGGGAAGAGGAAACCCACCAGGATCCCGAGCGCGACCGCGACGATCACGGCCAGGTACAGGTAGTGGGTCTTGTCCCGCTTGCGCGGGGTCTCCTCGGTCGTCGGTGGGGTCGGCACCGTTGCCTCCAGCTCAGGGGTGTTCCAGGTTGCGGCACACTGTAGGCGCAGACCCGTGACCCGGCTCACTTGTGTTCATTGAGTTCGCGCGATGATGGCACCGTCCCCTTCGGACACCCGGGACGCCGGTGTGCTGGTATGAGGAGGTGTCCCCGACGTCGACCCGCTGGAGCCTCGCCCGGCAGCTGCTCGTGCTGCAGCTGGCGGTGCTCTGCGTGCTCGCGGGCGCCGGGATCACCTTCGCCTACCTCGACGCGCAGCGCGCCGTGAACGAGAACGCGCGCGACCAGGTCCGCGCGATCGCCGAGGCGGTGGCCGACGCGCCGACCGTCGCGGCCGCCGCGGCGACGGCGAACCCGAGCGCGCCGCTGCAGCCGTTCGCGCTCCAGGTACAGGCCGATACCCGCGTCGACTTCATCACGATCATGAGCCCGGCCGGGATCCGCTACACCCACCCGAACCCGGCGCTGATCGGCCAGCACTACCTCGGGACGATCGCGCAGGCGCAGCACGGGCAGGAGTACACCGAGACCTACACCGGCTCGCTCGGCCCGTCGGTGCGCACGGTCGTCCCGGTGTTCGGCCCGGGGCAGCGGGTGGTCGCGTTGGTCGCCGTCGGGATCACCGTCGCGGCGATCAGCGCGGAGCTGCGTGAACGGCTCTGGCCGCTGTTCGGCGTCGCCGGCGCGGTGCTGGTGGTCGGAGCGCTCGGCGGGTGGCTGATCAGCGCGCGGCTGCGGCGCCAGACCCGCGGGGTCGCGCCGGACGAGCTGAGCAACCTCTTCGAGTACCACGAAGCCGTGCTGCACTCGGTCCGCGAAGGGGTGCTGCTCGTCGGCCGGGACGGGCGCATCGGGCTGTGCAACGACGGCGCCCGCGCGCTCCTCGGCCTCGACGCCGACCCGGTCGGGCGCGAACTGGCGTCGCTGGGCCTGCCGGACGGGCTGGCGGAAGCGTTCACGTCGGCGGAGAACCGGGCCGAGGAACTGCACCTGACCGACGCCCGCGTGCTGCTCGTCAGCACGACCGCGGTCCGCTCGGGCGGCCGCTCGCAGGGCACCGTCGTCGTCCTGCGCGACCACACGGAACTGCAGACGCTGACCGGCGAGCTGACCACCGCCCGCGGCCTCGCGGAAGCTCTGCGGTCCCAGGCGCACGAGGCAGCGAATCGGTTGCACACCGTCGTTTCCCTGGTGGAGATCGGCCGGCCCGAGCAGGCCGTCGAGTTCGCGACGGCCGAGCTCGCCCTCGCCCAGCAGCTGACCGACCGCGTCGTCGGCGCGGTCGCCGAGCCGGTGCTCGCCGCGCTGCTGCTGGGCAAGGCCGCCGAGGCCAGCGAGCGCGGGGTGGAGCTGACGATCACGCCGGACACGGTGATCGACGACGTCTCGCTCGGCATCGCGGCCCGCGACCTGGTCACCATCCTCGGCAACCTGATCGACAACGGCGTCGACGCGGCCGTGCGCGGCACCGGCAAGCCCGCGGTGGTCGTGACGGCCCGCTCGGGCCCGGAGGAGCTGCTGCTGCGCGTCGCCGACACCGGCCCCGGCGTCCCCGAGGACGCGGACGTCTTCCGCCGCGGCTGGTCGACGAAGGCCGAGGACGGCCACGGGCTGGGCCTGGCGCTGGTCGGGCAGGCGGTGCGCCGCTACGGCGGCACGGTCGACGTCGGCCAGGACGGCGGCGCGGTGTTCACCGTGCGCCTGCCGCGGCAGGAGGCGAACCGGTGATCCGGGTGCTGGTGGTCGAGGACGAGCCGGTGGCGGCCGAGGCGCACCGCGTCTACGTCGAGCGGCTGCCCGGGTTTTCGGTGGCCGGCGTCGTCCACTCCGGCGGCGAGGCACTGCGGTTCTGCGAACGCGAGCCGGTCGACCTGGTACTGCTGGACTTCTACCTGCCCGACACGCACGGCCTGGCGGTGTGCCGCTCGCTGCGCGCGGCCGGGCTGCCGATCGACGTCATCGCGGTGACGTCGGCGCGCGACCTCGGCCTGGTGAAGGCGGCGGTGTCGGTCGGCGTGGTCCAGTACCTGCTCAAGCCCTTCACATTCGCCACCCTGCGCGAAAAGCTGGAGCGCTACCGCGAGTTCCGCGACGCGTCGGGCGAGGTGACCGGCCAGGCGGAGATCGACCGGGCGCTCGGCGCCCTGCGCACGACCGAGCAGCCCCCGCTGCCGAAGGGGATGAGCGTCCAGACCTTGGAGGCGATCACGGACGCGCTGTCGGGCGCGGCCGAAGGACTGTCGGCGGGCGCGGCGGCTTCGGCGATCGGCGCGTCGCGGGTGACGGCGCGGCGATACCTCGAGTACTTGGCGGACAACGGGATGGCGCACCGGGAACCGCACTACGGCCAGGTCGGCCGGCCCGAGGTCTGGTACCGGCTCACCCGCGTATAACGCCCTATACCGCGGATCTCCGACTTCCGGCGGTTCCGGTGGTTTTTCCCGTGCGGTAGACCGGAATCAGCCGAGGAAGGGGAGAGCCGCCATGCGGAACTGGGCCGGTTTCGTCGCCGCGCTCGGCCTGTGTACGGCAACCTCGGCTCCGGCGGGCTGACGGTGTCGCCGTTCGCGACGCGCACCCGGGCTACGGCCGCCACCGCATCGAGTACCGCTCGATCGACGCGGCGGGCAACATCGGCCCGACACGGTCGGCCGTGGTGACGCTGCTGCCGTGATCAGCGGGGCCGGCCCGGCACGCCCGGCCGGGTCTGCCACGGGTGCGGCCCGTCCAGCGGCCGGTACTCCACGCCGAGCGCGTCCAGCCGCGGCAGGTGGTGGTCCCGCAGCCGCGGCAGGAACTCGGCGTAGTCCCGCACCCCGCTGCTCCAAGCCACCTCCGCGAACGCCGACAGCCGCGGGAAGGCCATGTAGTCCACGCGCCGTACGTCGTCCAGGTGCTCGCTCCACACCTGGGCCTGCACCCCGCGCAGCCGCGGCCCGGCCAACGCCGGTTCGTACGCGTAGACGTCCTCCAGCGTGTGGACCCAGCCGACCGGGATCGGCTCGTCCGGCTCCGGAGACTGGCGGTGGTCCAGGTAGACGTGCTGCTCCGGGCACATCACCACCTCGTGTCCGGACGAAGCCGCGCGGACGCCCGCTTCTTCGTTCTGCCACGAACCGATCACCATCGGGGGCAGGTCCGGGATGTCGAGGACCTCGTCCCAGCCCATCGGCGTCCGGCCGCGCGCGAGCAGGTGCTCGGCCAGCAGCCGGACGAACGTGCGGTGCTCGTCGGTCGCGCCAGGGGTCTCGTCGCCGCCCAAGGCGATCACCGGAGACGGGAAGATCTCCAGCAGGTGGTCGAACACCGTCCGGAAGAAGTCCAAAGTGGACTCGGAAGGCGCGAGCAGGGAAGTGCTGATACCCCAGGCGGTCCAGACTTCGTAGGACGGTTCAGCGCCCAGCGACGGGTAGGCCGCCAGCGCCGCGCGGGCGTGCCCCGGGATGTCGATCTCCGGCACGACGGTGATCGCGCGTGCCGACGCGTAAGCCACGATCTCCCGCAGGTCGTCCCCGGTGTAGAAGCCGCCGTGCGGACGACCGTCCTGCGCGCCCCCGCTGCCCACCATCGACGACGGCCGCCACCCGCCGACGGACGTCAAGCGGCGGAAGGCGGGGACCTCGAACCGCCAGCCCTGGTCGTCGGTCAGGTGCAGGTTCAGCACGTTCAGCTTGTGCGCGGCCAGCAGGTCGACGAACCGCAGCACCTCCGCCTTGGTCCGGAAATGCCGGGCGACGTCGAGCAGGCACCCGCGCCAGCCGAACCGCGGGTGGTCCTCGACCACCCCGCACGGCACGGACAACGGACCACCGATGGAAGCCGCGCGGAACGCCGACGGCCCCGCCAACTGACGCAGGGTCTGCCGTCCGTAGAACTCGCCGGCCGGATCACCGCAAGACAAGACCACGCCCGAAGCAGTGATCTCCAACCGGTACCCCTCAGCCGGAAGCGAAGCGGCCCGAACGTCCACAGGGGACGGCCACGGGCAGGAACCCGGTGCCGGCGTCACGGAAACCGGGCGAGGGAGCAAGGTGTCGAAAGCCATGTCAGCCCTTCACGGCGCCGGCCATCCCGGACACCAGCCGTCGTTGCACGAGGACGAAGAACACGAGCACCGGGATCGTCATCA
The DNA here is from genome assembly GCF_036227105.1 of Amycolatopsis sp. NBC_01488. NCBI lineage: Bacteria > Bacillati > Actinomycetota > Actinomycetes > Pseudonocardiales > Pseudonocardiaceae > Amycolatopsis > Amycolatopsis sp. NBC_01488. The sequence continues at coordinate 5,825,410 of NZ_CP109434.1, forward strand.
GGGTCGAGGACGCCATCACCGCACCCCAGTCGGTGTCCTCCGGCTTGAAGAACACCAGGATCGCCTGGGGCAGCGTCTGGTTCTCGGTCTTGGAGATGATGAACGTCTTGGCGAAGAGGAAGTCGTTCCAGGCGTGGATGAACGCGAGCACGCTCACGGCCACGAGCCCGGGCGCCACCAGCGGGAACAGGATCTGCCAGGTGAACCGCATCCGCGACGCGCCGTCGAGCTTCGCCGCTTCTTCGAGTTCGACCGGCACCGCGGCGACGAACCCGCGCAGCATCCAGATCGCGAACGGCAGGCTGAACGCCAGGTGCACCAGCACCAGCGAGCCCAGCTCGTTCAGCCCGAACGCGGGTGCGACGCCGCCGATCTGGCGCATCAGGAAGAACAGCGGGATGGTCAGCGCCTCCACCGGCACCATCTGGGCGACCAGGATCAGCACCAGCAGCACGGTCCGGCCCTTGAACGAGAACCGCGTCAGCGCGACCGCCGAGAGGAACGACAGCAGCAGCGACAACACCACGACGACCAGCGCCACCACCAGGCTGTTCACGAAGTACCGCCCGAAGCCGGACACGGTGAGCACGCGCGTGAAGCTGTCGAACGACGGGCTGAACGTCCACGGCTTCGGGTTCGCCGACTGGATCTCGCCCGGCGGCTTGACCGCCGAGAGCAGCATCCAGTACAGCGGGAACGCGACGATTCCCGCGATCACGACCGTCACGACTTCGGCGACCAGCCGCCCGGGACGTCTCACAGCCATGCCGCGCTCCGGCGCTGCGACCGGACGTACAGCCCGGTGACCGACAGCAGCAACAGCGTCATGACGACTCCGATCGCCGAGCCGAGGCCGTATTCCTGCCCGGCGAAAGCCTGTTGGTACGCATAGACGTTGAGGACCAGGTTGCGCCCGGCGACACCGCCGCCGTTGGTCATCACGTAGATCTGGGTGAACACCTTGAAGTCCCAGATGATCGACTGCACGGTCGCGATCATCAGCAGCGGGCGCACCATCGGCAGCACGATCGACCAGGTCGTCCGCCACACCGACGCGCCGTCGAGCGACGCGGCTTCGAGCACCTCGTCCGGTACGCCCTTGATCCCCGCGTACATCGTGACCAGCACGAACGGGAACGAGCACCAGATCACCTCGGCGGCGACCAGCCCGAACGCGCCGAGCGTGCCGAAGGTCCACGAGTGATGCTCGAACGGCAGTCCGATTCCCGACAGGACCTCGTTGACCAGGCCGAAGTCGGTGTCGAAGAGGAACAGCCAGACGTAGGAGCCCGCGATCGCCGGGGTCGACCACGCGCCGAGCGCGGCGAGGAACAGCAGCGTCCGGGGGAGGGAACGCACCCGGCTCGCCAGCACCGCGAGCCCGGTGCCGACGACGAGCGAACCGACGACGCAGGCCGCGGCGAAGCCGACCGTCTTGCCGAGCACGCTCCAGAACTGCGCCTGGGACAGCAGGTCGGTGTAGTTCGCGAAGCCGAGGAACACCAACGGCGCGTTGCCCGCGGCCTGCGGCTGGCCGTAGTCGTAGAACGAGATCAGGACCAGCTGGTAGATCGGGTACGCCAGCATCGCCGCGAGCAGGATGCCCGCCGGGGCGAGGTAGAGCGCGGCGGCCCGGCCGTCCCCCTTCCGCCGCGGCCTCCGCGCGGGGGCCGTGACGGAAGGGACTTCCTGGACGGTCACCACTAGCCGAAGGCCTTGTCCATCGCCGCAGCCGCGTCGGCCAGCGCCGCCGCCGGGTCCTTGCCACCGGTCGCGATCTGCTGGACGGCCGTCGGCAGCACGTTCTGGCTGTCGATCTTCGACCACGCCGGGGTCGCCGGGACGAACTTCGTGCCCGCCTTCAGCGTGTCGACGAACGGCTTGAGGAACGGGTCGTTCGCGGCGAGCTTCTGCTGCACGCTGCTCAAGGTCGGCAGGTTCCCCATCGCCGTGTACATCTTCTCCTGGTACTTCGCGCCGCCGAGCAGCTCGATGAACTCGAGTGCGAGGCCGCGGTGCTTGCCGGCGTTGAAGACGCCCAGGAGGTTGCCGCCGGCGAACGCGGGGGCGATGCTGCCCGCGGTCGTGCCCGGAATCGGGACGACGGCGTACTTGCCCTTCACCGTGCCCTGCTCGACGGCCTTGCGGTTGAAGTCGCCGCCGATCGTCATCCCGGCCTTGCCGCCGGCGAACGCCGTGACGCTCTGCGTGCCGGTCAGGTTCGCGCACTGCGCAGGCGGGCAGATGTCGTCCTTGAGCAGGTTCGCGTACTGCGTCACGCCCGCCTTGGCCTGCTCGCCGGTGACCGTGGACTGCCACTTGCCGCCGCTCTCCTGCGCCAGCTCGCCGCCGTTGGCCCAGAGGAACGGCAGCATCGCGTAGGTGTACTTGCCGCCGACGGCGATGCCGTAGAGGTCCGGCTTCGCGGCGCGGATCTTGCGGGCGTCGTCGGTCAGCTCCGAAAGCGTCGTGGGCGGCTTGAGACCCAGCTCGGTGAAGACGTCGGTGCGGTAGTAGAGCGCGCGGATGCCGGTGTACCAGGGCAGGCCGTAGTTCTTGCCGCCGGACTTCGCGGTGTCCAGCACGGTCGGGATGAGGTCCTTGCCCTCGCTCCACGACGCGAGGTCGCCGGTCAGGTCGGCGAGCGCGCCGGTGGCGGCGTAGCTGGAGACGTCGGTGTTGCCGAACTCGGCGACGTCCGGCGCGTTGGCCGGGTCGTTGAAGGCGCCGGAGAACTTGTCGGCGCGGCCTTCGACCGGCACCCACTGGACGTCCACCTCGACGCCCTGGTGGGCGGCCTTGAACTCGGTGATGGCGTCCTTGACCGCCGCCTCCTTCGGCGCGCGGTTGGCCTCGTCGAACAGCCAGACGCGGACGGTGCCGGTCTTGTCGTCCCCGCCGGAGCCGGCGGGCGCCGACTGGGTGGGCGCGCAGCCGGCCAGCAGGGCCAGTCCCGCGACGACGGGAAGGGTGCGGCGCAGTCTCATGGGAATCCTCCAGTGGGTGCCGTCGTGAGTGCGTAACAGTGTTAGAACACCGTTACGCACTCACGAGGCTTTGTGCTCAGGCGAAGTAGACGGAGTTGACGTCGGGGACGGCCAGGCTGCCGGCGACCGCGCCGGGCAGGCCGGTGGCCGGGTCGCGCGGCAGCCAGGTGACGGTGCCGGAGCGCTGGTTCGAGACGTAGAACCAGTTCTCTCCCGGGTCGAGGGCCACGTGCCGCGGCCAGTTGCCGCCAGTGGACACAGTGGACACCAGCTTCAGCGAGGCACCGGCGACGGCGAACGTCGCCAGGGTGTTGGGACCACGGACGGTGGCGTAGGCGAACTTCCCGTCCTTCGACAGGGCGATCTCGCCCGGGAAGAGGTCCCCGGTGCTGCCCGGCGGCACGGCCGGGACGACGGAAAGCGCCTTCAGCGTCCCGGTGGCCGCGTCCCAGCTCGCGACGGTCACCTCCGGCCGCAGCTCCTGCAGGATGTAGGCGAACGTCCCGGTCCGGTCGAACGCGAGGTGCCGCGGCCCGGCTCCGGCCGGCAGCTTGAGCTGCTGGTGCAGCGCGAGCTTCCCGGTGGCGACGTCCAACGAGTAGACGTACACCGAATCGGCGCCGAGGTCGACCGACAGCACCCAGCGCCCGCTGGGGTCGTTGACGACCTGGTGGGCGTGGGCCTGCCCGGAGTCGGCCTGGTGCGTCACCAGGTCGGTCGCCGCGCCGAGCTTGCCGCCGGCCAGGATCGGCAGCACGACGACGCTGCCCGAGCTGTAGTTCGCCGCCAGCACGTACCTCCGGCTCGAGTGCACGCTCAGGTGCGTCGGCGCGCCGCCCTTGGACGGAACCTTGTTGAGCAGCTGGGGTTTCGTGGCGTCGGCGATGTTCAGCGCCGAGACGTACCCGTTCGGGTCGCCTTCGTTGGTGACGTACAACGTCTTGCCGTCGGCACTGCGGTCGAACCACGACGTGTCGGTGATGCCCGGTACCGTCCGGACCGGGCCCAGCGTGGCGCCCGACCGGCTCGAGACGTCGAGGCCGTGGCCGCTCGCCCCGCTGGTGTAGCTGCCGATGTACACGGTTCCTCCGGCGATGCAGCCCTTCGATGTGGTGGCCGCGGTGGCGAATTGCGCACCGAGAACGGTCGCAGCACTCGCCCCCGCGGCGGCGCCGAGGAACGTGCGACGGGAAAGTCCGGTCATCGTCATTGTCTCCCAACGGGTTCGGGTGGCGGCTTCCCTCCAGTATGGTCTAGACCACAGCCATGAGCAATGCCGAAACCGCGAATCCGGAAACGGAAAGCACGGTTTCGAGTGCGGTCCACGACTTCAGCGTCTGGACCACGCTCATGTTGAAGTACCGCGAAACGATCCAGAAGCCACCGTCGTTGACGTGCGAGGCGATGATCGACCCGGCGGAGATCGCCATGACCAGCAAGGCCAGCTGCACCTGCGAATACCCGAGCTGCGCCACGGTCGGCGCGATGATCCCGCTCGTGGTCACGATCGCGACGGTCGCCGAACCCTGCGCGATCCGCATGCCGCAGCTGATGACGTACGCCGCGAGCAGCACCGGCAGTCCCGCGTCGTGCAGCGAGTCGGCGACGGCCTTGCCGATGCCGGTGGCCGAGAGCACCGCGCCGAAGAACGCGCCCGCGCCGACGACGAGCAGGATCATCGCGACCGGCCGCAGCGACTTCGCGGCCAGTTCGTTGAGGTCCTTGCCGGTGAACCCGCGCCGCAGCCCGAGCAGCCAGGACGCGAGCAGCACGGCGACGGTGAGCGCGACGGCGGGCGTGCCGACGAACGCGGCGACGCCCGACAGCGCGGAGCCCTTCGGCAGCCAGATGCTCCCGAAGGTGCCGGCCAGGATCAGCACCAGCGGCACCGCGATGATCGAGCCGACCAGCGCCAGCGACGGCACATCTTCCTCTTGTTCGCCTTCTTCCTCGGCGACGATCATCTCCTGGGGCACCTCGACGTCGATGCGCTTGCCGATCCAGGTCGCGTAGAGCACGCCGCCGACGAGGAACGCGGGGATGCCGCAGGCCAGGCCCATCAGGATGATCCAGCCCAGTTCGACGTGCAGCAGCCCGGCCGCCGCGACCGGGCCGGGGTGGGGCGGCAGGAAGGCGTGCGTGATCGACAGGCCCGCGATCAGCGGCATCGCGTAGAGCACCAGCGAGCGCTTTCCCTGCTTCGCGGCGACGTACACCAGCGGCGCCAGCACGAAGATGCCGATGTCGAAGAACACCGGGATGCCGAAGATGAACCCGGCGACCCCCATGGCCAGCGGCGCCCGCTTCTCGCCGAAGCCCCGCAGCAAGGCCCCGGTGAGCACCTTCGCGCCGCCGGAGCGTTCCAGGATCGACCCGAGCAACGTGCCGAGCCCGATGATCGCCGTGATGTGCCCGAGGATGCTGCCGAACCCCTTCTCCAGCAAGGAGTCCGACGACTTCTGCGCGGTGCCGACGATCGTGCCGACCGGCAGCCCCGCCGCCAGCGCGGTGAGCAGCCCGACCACGATCAGGGCGATGAACGGCTCGATCTTGAGCTTGACGATCAGCAGCAGCAGGACGGCGATCGAGACGGCGGCGAGCGTGAGCAGCCCGCCCGTGGTGTGTTGCAGCCAGTGGATCATCGGGCTCTCCGGGGGTTGCGCAGGGAGTGTCCGGCGAGGGCGCCGGTCGGACGGCCGTCGTCGAGCGCGGCGACGCCGTTGACGAAGACGTGCGTGATGCCCGCGGCGGGCTGCCGCGGGTCGTCGAAGGTGGCGGTGTCGGCGACCGTGTCCGGGTCGAACAGCACCAGGTCGGCGGCGTACCCGGCGCGGACCAGCCCGCGGTCGGTCAGCCGCAGCCGGCGTGCGGCCCGCCCGGTGAGGTGGGCGACGCACTCGGCGAGGTCCAGCACGCCCAGTTCGCGGACGTAGCGGGCCAGGTAGCGGGGGAACGTGCCCCACGCGCGCGGGTGCGGCCGCGCACCGACGAGCAGGCCGTCGCTGCCGCCGGTGTGCGTGCGGTGCCGCATGATGGCCTGGACGTTCTCCTCGTGGCCGACGTGCATCAGGCACGACGTGCCGAGCTTCTCGTCGAGCAGCGTGTCGAAGTAGAGCTCCGCCGGGGTGGTTCCGGTGGTGCGGGCCGACGCGGCGACGCTGTGCCCCACCAGGTGGGCGTTGTGGTCGTGGCGGACGCCGTTGATTTCGATGGCGTCCCAGTCGATCGGGACGCCGTGCGCACCGTCCGAACCGGACTCCTCGATCGCGGCGCGAATCCGCTCCCGTTCGTCCACATCGGACAGCCGGGCGAGCGTCGCGTCGAGGCCGCCTTCGGTGGCCCAGCTCGGCAGCAGCGCCGAGAGGTAGGTCGCGCCCGGCAGGTAGGGGTAGGTGTCGAGGCTGATGTCGCAGCCGTCGTCGAGCGCTTCGTCCAGCAGCTTCAGCAGGTCGGGTGCTTTTCCTTTGTTCACCGAGAAGTTCATCGTCGCGTGCGCCAGGTGCAGGGGACAGCCGGATTGTCTGCTCACCTCGATCATCTCGGCGAACGCTTCGAGCGCGCCCTTGCCGTAGCTGCGGTGGTGCGGGCTGTAGAACCCGCCGCCTTCGGCGACCACATGGCACAGCTCGACCAGCTCGCTCGTCTCGGCGTACATCCCCGGCGTGTAGGTGAGCCCCGACGACATCCCCATCGCGCCTTCGGCCAGGCCGGTGGCGACGAGGTCCTTCATCCGGGTCAGCTCGGCATCGGTGGCGGGGCGGTCGTCCCAGCCGACGGCGAGCATCCGGACGGTGCCCTGCGGCACGAGGTACGCCGCGTTGACGGCGATGCCCTGGTCGAGCCGGTCGAGGTACTCGCCGACCGAGCGCCAGTTCCAGGCGAACCCGGCCGGGTCGTCGTTCCAGCCGGCGAGCTGCTGCCGCAGCGCCTCCAGGACGGCGTCGTCGACCGGCGCGTACGACAGCCCGTCCTGGCCGAGCACCTCGGTCGTGACGCCCTGGGTGATCTTGGCCGGGTGCTCCGGATTGGCCAGCAGCTGCAGGTCGGAGTGCGAATGCATGTCGATGAACCCGGGCGCGAGCACCAGCCCGCCGGCGTCGATCGTGCGGCGGCCGGTGAGCGAGCCCGCGTCGGCGACCTCCGCGATCCGGCCGCCGGTGATGCCGACGTCGTGGCGCGTCATCGCGTCGCCGGTGCCGTCGGCGACCAGCGCGTTCTGGACGACGACGTCCATCAGAACCACGTCCGGACCAGGTCGACGACGGTTTCGCCGTCGGCCGCGGTCACCGGCAGCAGCGGCCACTTGTCGAACACCGTGCACGGGTGGGACAGGCCGAGCCCGATCCAGTCGCCGACCTCGACCGGCGACCCGGCGGGCAGGGTGAGGAACGCGTGCTGGTCGTTCATCTTCGCGACGACGTGGCCTTCGAGCGGCTCGGCGGGGCCGTTCGGGGTACGGCGCAGCTGCGGCTCGGGCATGCCCTCGTCGAAGGACGCGTCGCGCTTGCCGATGGTCAGCAGCGCCAGTTCGTCCGACGGCTTCGACGTCACCTGCGCCCAGGCCCGGAGCGCGGGCCGGAACGACTCGACGCCGTCGATACGCGGGTGGTCGCCGAGCGGGGAGATCTGGCGGTAGAAGCCGTCGTCGTGGGTGACGTACGCGCCGCTGCGCAGCACCGGCAGCACGTCGAGACCGTCAGGCCACGGCTTCGTCAGCTCGTTCGCGACCTGGTCGAAGTACGCGCTCCCGCCGGCGGTGACGATGATCTGGCCGTCGAGCATGCCCTTGTCCGCGAACGTGATCGCGAGGTCGCGTAAACCGTCCACATAGGAACTGATCTTGGCGAGCGCGGCTTCGTCGGTGTCGTGCGAGAGCGCGCCCTCATAGCCGCCGGTGCCGCGCAGCCGCAACGCCGGGCTCGCGTGGACCGCTTCGGCCACGGCCAGGGCGGTCGGGGTGTCCCGGACGCCCGTGCGGCCGCCGTCGGCGCCCAGCTCGAGGAGGACGTCCACCGGACGCTCGGTGCCGGCGAGGGCCTCGGTCATCAGCTCGACGCCGCGGACCGAGTCGACCCAGCAGACGAACTCGAAGTCCGGGTCGGCCGCCAGCTCGGCGGCCAGCCAGCGCAGGCCCGAGGGGTCCAGGAGCTGGTTGGCCAGCAGGATCCGGGAGACGCCGAACGCGCGGTAGATCCGGAGGTGGCCGGCGTTCGCGCAGGTGATGCCCCACGCGCCGTGCTCGATCTGGCGAGCGAACAGCTGCGGGGCCATGGTGGTCTTGCCGTGCGGGGCGAGCACGACGCCGCGGGCGGCGCACCACGCGGCCATCGTGCGCAGGTTGTGCTCGAGAGCGTCGTCGTCGAGGACGACGAAGGGCGCGAAGAACCCGTCGGTGAACAGGTTCAGCCGCCGGTCCGCGGCTTCGGTGAGCGTGAGCCCGGTCAGGGCGGGGGCGGCCGAGCGGAAGCGCCAGTCGATCCGCTCGTCGCGGAGGGCGGCGAGCGCGGCGGGGTCCATCAGGCAAGGGTTCATCGGCGGCGACCTCGGTTGCGTATGTTGCAACGACTGTTGCGCATTTTGAGTGCCATAGGTGTAGCATCCGGGTCGCCACAGGTCAACGGGGTGACGGACAGGGGAGACGGAAAGTGACGAGCGGGCCCGAGGTGCTCTGTGTCGGCGAGTCGATGGCGCTGTTCGTGCCCGCCGAACCCGGCCCGCCGGACGAGGTGAAGCGGTGGACGCGCACGATCGGCGGCGCCGAGTCGAACGTCGCCTGCCACCTGCCGGCGCTGGGCGTGCCGAGCGGCTGGGTGAGCGCGGTCGGGGACGACCCGTTCGGGCGCGCGATGCTGCGCGAAATCTCCGCGGCCGGCGTCGACGTCAGCGCGTGCTTCGTCGACCCGCTGCGCCCGACCGGCCTCTACATCAAGGAAAGCGGCGCCGGCGGCAGCCCGGTGCGCTACTACCGGGCGGGCTCGGCGGCGTCCGGGATGGGCCCTTCGCTGCTGGACCGGCTCGATCTCGACGGCGTCCGCGTGCTGCACCTGTCCGGCATCACCCCCGCGCTGTCCGAGAGCTGCCTCGCGCTGGTGCGCGCCCTGCTGGAGCTGCCCCGCGGCGACCGGCTGATCTCGTTCGACGTCAACCTGCGGCCCGCGCTGTGGGCGGGCCGCGACCCGCACCTGCTCGCCGAACTGGCCGGGCAGGCCGACATCGTCCTGACCGGCGACGACGAGGCCCGGCACGTCTGGGGGACCGGCGACCCGGCCGAGCTGCGGGCGCTGCTGCCCGGGCCGCGCACGCTCGTCGTCAAGCACGGCGAACGCGGCGCGACGCTGGTCGAAGGGGAGCCGCTGTTCGCGCCCGCGTTGCGGGTGGACGTCTTCGAGCCGGTCGGCGCCGGGGACGCGTTCGCCGCGGGCTTCCTCGCCGCCACCCTGCGCGGCGCCGAGCCACTGGCCCGGCTGCGGCAGGGCCATCTGCAGGCGGCCGCGACCCTGCTCACCCACGACGACGTCGGGGTGCCGCTGCCGCGCACGGTCGTGGATAGCCTGCTCACCGCGGACCCGGACGAGTGGCGTTCGGCCCGGCTGACCGGAGAGGGCGTGGTGCTCACGTGAGCCAGAGTCTCGACCGCGCGTTGACCCTGCTGAACTCGATCGCGAAGGACGCTCGCACGCTCGACGACCTCGCCGACGAGATCGGCGTGCACAAGTCGACCGTGCTGCGCCTGCTGCGCACCCTCGAGCAGCACCACTTCGTCCGGCGCGAAGGCACGCGGTACTACCGGCTCGGCAGCGCCATGTTCGACCTCGCCAACCAGGCCCTCGACTCGATCGACGTCCGCCGCAGCGCCCAGCCCGCGCTGGCCGCGCTCAACGCGCGCACCGGGCACACCGTGCACCTGGCCAGCTACGACGACGGCGAAGTCGTCTACATCGACAAGTACGAGGGCCGGCATTCGGTGCGGATGTACTCCCGCGTCGGCAAGCGGGCGCCGCTGCACTGCACGGCGGTCGGCAAGGTGCTGGTCGCGGCGATGCCCCCGGCGCGCCGCGAGGAGATCGCGCACTCGATCGAGTACCCGGTCCTGACGTCGAACACGATCACCACGCCCGAGGCGTACCTCGCCGAGCTGGAGCGCGTGGGCCGGCTCGGGTACGCCGTCGACAACGCCGAGCACGAGGACTTCATCCACTGCATCGCGGCGCCGGTCCGCGGCGCGGACGGCGAAGTCCTGGCCGCCGCGTCGATGTCGGTGCCGAAGGTCCTGCTCGACTACGAAGGCCTGCTGGCACTGGTCCCGGACCTGCGCGCCGCGACCACGGAAGCTTCCGTCCACAGTGGATGGACGGAGAACGGAAAGGGGCACTGATGAGCAAGACGGCAGTTTCCACCGAGAACGCGCCGAAGCCGCCGGCGAAGTTCTCGCAGGCCGTCCGCAAGGGGAACCTGCTGCAGGTCGCCGGCCAGGTCGGCTTCGACCCGGCGACCGGCGCCGTCGTCGGCGAGGACGTCGTGGGCCAGACCCGCCAGACGTTCAAGAACATCGAAGCCGTGCTGGCCGAGGCGGGTTCGAGCCTGGCCGACGCGATCATGGTGCGGGTGTACCTGACCGACACGGCGCACTTCGCGCCGTTCAACGAGGTCTACGACGAGCTGATCGGCGACGCGCCGCACGCCGCCCGCACGACGGTGTACGTCGGCCTCCCGGGCGAGCTCCTCGTCGAGATCGACGTGCTCTGCGTGCTGGACTGAGGCTTTCCCGGGGCCGGTTTCCCGGCCCCGGGGTGCTCAGCCGAGGACGCTCGTGTAGCCGTTGAGCGCGGGCTGCCCGCCGAGGTGGGCGTAGAGGACGTTCGAGTCTTTGCCGATTTCCCCGCGGCCGACCAGGTCGATGAGGCCCGCCATGGACTTGCCCTCGTACACGGGATCGGTGATCATCCCTTCCAGTCGCGCGCACGTCTCGATGGCGTCCACAGTGGACTTGTCCGGGATGCCGTAGATCCCCGCGTGGTAACGGTCGTCCAGCTCGACGTCCGCGATCTCCCCGGCGCCGATCAGTTCGGCGGTGGTGCGCGCGATCCGCGTGACCTGCTCGCGGGTTTCTTCGGGCTTCGCGGAGGCGTCGATGCCGAGGATGCGCCGCTTCTTGCCGAGCGCGGTGCCCGCGACCATGCCGCCCTGGGTGCTGCCGGTGACCGAGCAGACGATCACCGTGTCGAAGAAGACGCCCAGTTCTTCTTCTTGCTCCTCGAGTTCGACGACCCAGTTCGCGAAGCCGAGCCCGCCGAGCCGGTGGTCCGACGCGCCGGCCGGGATGGGGTACGGCTTCCCGCCGTCGGCCTCGATCTCCGCGACGGCGTCCTCCCACGCCTGCTTGAAGCCGATGCCGAAGCCGGCGTCGACGAGCCGGACGTCCGCGCCGAGAATCCGCGAGAGCTGGATGTTGCCGACCTTGTCGTAGAGCGGGTCGGGCCAGTCGACCCAGCTTTCCTGCACCAGCACGGCCTTCAGCCCGGCGCGCGCCGCGGCGGCCGCGACCTGCCGGGTGTGGTTGGACTGGACGCCGCCGATGGAGACGAGCGTGTCCGCGCCCTCGTTCAGGGCGTCCGCGACGAGGTACTCGAGCTTGCGGGTCTTGTTGCCGCCGAAGGCCAGGCCCGAGTTGACGTCTTCACGCTTGGCCCAGACGTTCGCGCCGCCGAGGTGCGCGGTGAGGCGTTCGAGCGGGTGCACCGGCGACGGGCCGAACAACAGGGGGAAGCGCGGGAAGTCGGCGAGGGTCATCGGTCCTCCAGGAGGTCGGTCCAGATGGTCGAGATCACGGAGACGGCGGTGTCGGTGTCGTGCGCTTCGAGCGCGTCGATGAGCGTCGTGTGGCGCTCGACCGAGTTCCAGGCCAGCGTGGAGCTGAACCGGGCGTGCTCCAGCCGGCGCAGGAGCGGCGTGTAGCGGTCGAGGGTCGCGGCCACCGCGGCGTTGCCGGCCAGCCGGACCGGGACGTCGTGCAGCTCGTCGTCCGCTTTCACGGCCGCGGCGATGTCCCCGGCCTCGATGGCCTTCGCGAAGCGGTCGTTGGCCGCCCGCATCGCGGCGACGTCGGCGGGGCGGCATCTCGGGGCCGCCTCCCGCACGGCGAACTCGTGCAGCACGCGCACGATCTGCCGGGCATCGATGACGTCGCGGGACATCACGTCGGAGACCCGCGTGTAGCTCTGCGGCTTGGAGTCGACGAGCCCGTCGTCGGCGAGCCTTCTGAGGGCTTCGCGGACGGGGGCTTTGGAGAGGCCGAGCTGGTCGGCGAGGTCGCCGTCCCGCAGGGGAGTGCCGGGCGGCAGCGTGCCGTCGACGATGGCCTGGCGGATGCGGTCGTACGCCTCGTCCCGCAGGAGCGGTCGGCTGACCTTCGAGAGACTCACATCTAACATGTTAGATGTCGGGAGGCTCGTCCGGCAAGGAGCCGGACGAGCGGGAGGGTCAGTAAACGGGGCCGGTGTACTTTTCCCCGGGGCCCTTGCCAGGCTCGTCCGGCACGGCCGAAGCCTCCCGGAAGGCCTTCTGGAGCGACTGCAGGCCGTCGCGCAACGGCCCGGCGTGCAGGCCCAGGTACTCCGCGGAAGCGGTGACGAGCCCGGCCAGTGCGGTGATGAGCCGGCGCGCTTCGTCGAGGTCGCGGTGGGGGGAGGTCTCCGGGTCCGGGTCGGCCAGGCCGAGCCGTTCGGCGCCGGCCGACAGCAGCATCACCGCGGCCCGGCTGATCACCTCCACGCTGGGGATGTCCTCCAGGTGGCGGGCCTCGGGGGAATACGGGGGCTGTTCGGAGGGTTGATCTGACACGTCTGGTACCCTTCCACGAGCGACCAGCCCCCGAGCGATCGGGGGCGGCAAGTGGAGCCCCGCTCCCACCCGCGTCACCGTACAGGTGTCCGGGTCCGGTCTCGCCCGGACGGCAAGTCCAGGGTGAAGCACCCGGTCTCGCGGCCGGGTGCGATCGGAAACAGAGTGGGCCCCGCGCACCGAACGGTGTCGGGGCCTTCGCTATGTGGGCACCAGGTCGAAACGAGAACAGGAAACATTCCTCGGACCAAGGAGGCCCCATCAGCTCCGAGACACGCATCAACGACCGCATCCGGGTGCCGGAGGTCCGACTCGTCGGCCCCGCCGGCGAACAGGTCGGCATCGTCCGGATCGAGGATGCGCTGCGCCTGGCGCAGGAGAACGATCTCGACCTCGTCGAGGTCGCGCCGCAGGCCCGCCCGCCGGTGTGCAAGCTCATGGACTTCGGCAAGTTCAAGTACGAGAGCGCGCAGAAGGCCCGCGAGTCGCGTCGCAACCAGCAGCTGACCGTCATCAAGGAACAGAAGCTGCGCCCCAAGATCGACCAGCACGACTACGAGACCAAGAAGGGTCACGTGTCGCGCTTCCTGGCGGCGGGCAACAAGGTCAAGGTCACGATCATGTTCCGCGGCCGCGAGCAGTCCCGGCCGGAGCTCGGCTACCGGCTGCTGCAGAAGCTCGCCGAAGACGTCACGGAGCTCGGCTTCGTCGAGTCGTCGGCCAAGCAGGACGGTCGCAACATGATCATGGTGCTGGCCCCGCACAAGAACGTGAAGCCGAAGGCGAAGGCGGAGGCGGCCCCCGAGCCGACTCCCGACGCGTAGGCGCCGACCAGCACAGTCAGCGGCTCACCGGAATCTCCGGTGAGCCGCCGCACGAAAGAGGACTGAAATGCCGAAGATGAAGACCCACAGCGGGACGTCCAAGCGGATCCGCGTCACGGGCACGGGCAAGCTGCGCCGCCAGAAGGCCGGCCGCCGCCACCTGATGGAGAAGAAGTCGAACCGCCTCACCCGCCGCCTCGAGGGCACCACCGAGCTGGCGAAGACCGAGGCCGGCCGCGTCAAGCGCCTGCTCGGCATCTGATCCCGCAGAACTTGCAGTAACCACCCGGGGCGTCCCCCTTCGCCCCCTGAGATCGACAGGATGGACCCGTGGCACGCGTCAAGCGGGCGGTCAACGCCCAGAAGAAGCGTCGCGCAACTCTCGAACTGGCCAGCGGCTACCGCGGCCAGCGTTCGCGGCTGTACCGCAAGGCCAAGGAGCAGACGCTTCACTCGCTCAACTACGCCTACCGGGACCGCCGTGCCCGCAAGGGTGACTTCCGCCAGCTGTGGATCACCCGCATCAACGCGGCCGCCCGCGCGAACGGCGTGACCTACAACCGGTTCATCCAGGGCATCAAGGCCGCGGGTGTCGAGGTCGACCGCAAGATCCTCGCGGACCTCGCCGTCAACGACGCCGCCGCGTTCGCCGCGCTGGCCGAGCTCGCCAAGGCCAACGTGAACACCGAAGCGAAGTCGGCCTGACCGGCAGCTTTCCCCGGCCCGGGGCGGATCCGTTCACCGAACGGACCCCCCGGGTCGTTGCTGCGCGCAAGCTGACGCGGCGCGCGGACCGCGACAAGACCGGCCGCTTCCTGGCCGAAGGCGCCAACGCCGTCGAAGCCGCGCTGGCGAACGGCACGGTCCACGAACTGTTCGTCACCTCCCGCGCGGCGGAGCAGCACGCGGACCTCGTGGACGCGGCCCGCGCGGCCGGTGTCCCGGTCTCGCCGATCACCGATCGCGCCGCCGACGGGCTGTCGGAAACCGTGACGCCCCAAGGCATCGTGGCCGTCTGCGCGCTGCTCGACCGACCGCTCGACGAGGCCGTCGCCACCGGCGCACGGCTCGTCGTGGTGCTCGTCGACGTCGCCGACCCCGGCAACGCGGGCACGGTGATCCGCGTCGCCGACGCGGCGGGAGCCGACGCCGTCGTGCTGGCGGGCGACACCGTCGACCCGCACAACGGCAAGTGCGTCCGCGCGGCCGCCGGCAGCCTGTTCCACCTGCCCATCGCGCGCGTCCGGGACGTCCCGGACGTGCTGGCGGCCTGCTCGGCGGCGGGCCTGCGCACGTTCGCCGCGCACGGCTATGCCGACGCCGAACTCGATCGGGTGGATCTCGCCGAGCCGACGGCGTGGGTCTTCGGCAACGAGGCCCACGGCCTGTCCGCCGACGTCCTCGACCGCGCCGACCTCGCCGTCCGGATTCCGGTCTACGGCAAAGCGGAGAGCCTCAACCTGGCCACGGCCGCGGCCGTCTGCGTCTACACGAGCGCGATGGCGGCGCGTCGCTGATCCGGCGGTAGGCTGCCCCGGTATTCATTGTGGTCACCTGGGGGGAATCATGGGCAGGCTCGCCCGTTCGTACGCGTTGTTCGTCGCTTCGCTCCGGGTGCTGCGCGCCCACAAGGGCCTCGCGTGGTTCCCGGTGCTCGCCGGCATCGCCGGGCTGCTGGTCGCCGGGGTGTTCCTGACGCCGGCGTTCTTCACCGCGCACGTCCAGACCGGCGACGTCCGGCCCACCGCCGGCACGTATCTGCTGCTCGCGGCGTTCTACCTGGTCTCGGCGTTCGTGGCGATCTTCTTCAACGCCGCCCTGATCTCCCAGGCGGACCTGGCCCTGCGCGGCGACGGCGGCCTGCCGGGCGTCGGCACGGGCCTGGCCGCGGCCGGCCGCCGATGGCCCGCGCTGCTGGGCTGGGCCGGCCTTTCCGCGACGGTCAGCCTGGTCCTGCGCACCATCGAAGAGCGGCTCGGCTTCCTCGGGAGCATCGTCAGCGGCCTGGTCGGCCTGGCCTGGCGGCTCACGACCTTCCTGGTGCTCCCCGTCGTCATGCTGGAGGGCGCCGGCGTGCGGGGCAGCGTCAAGCGTTCGGTCGAGCTGTTCCGCCGCACCTGGGGCGAGAACGTCGTGGGCAACGCGGGCATCGGCCTGATCGGGTTCGTCATCAGCCTTGCCGGCTACGCCGTGCTCCTGCTCGCGGGCTTCCTGCTCGGCGGCACCGCGACCGTGTTCGTGTGCCTCGGCCTGGCGCTCGTGTGGACCGTGCTGGTCGCGATCTTCACCACCACGCTGACGGGCATCTACCAGGCCGCGCTGTACCGCTACGCGGCCGACGGCGTCGTGGCGGGCGAGTTCGCGTCGGTGGACTTCGGGGCGGCTTTCCGCGAGCGCTGAGCGTGCGTCCGCGCGGCCCGAGGCCGACCGGGGGCGCACGGACCCGATCCCATAGACTTTTCCCACCTTTGACCTCTCGTGCGCCGCGTGTCCGGCGGCGCGCGTACGACCAGTCCCAGCGGACGCCGAGGAGTTATGTCCGGAGCCACGGAGAAGGAAGCCCAGGGCGCGGTGCTCGCCCCCGAGACGCTGCAGGAGGCGGTCAAGGCCGCCGAAGCCGCGTTCGCCGCCGCGACCGGGCTCGAAGCGCTGGCCGAGGTCAAGCCGGCTCACCTCGGCGACCACTCGCCGCTGATGCTGGCCCGCCGCGAGATCGGCGCCCTGCCCAAGCAGGAGAAGGCCGAGGCGGGCAAGCGCGTCAACGAGGCTCGCCAAGCCATCCAGTCCGCCTTCGACACCCGCCGCGCCGAGCTCCAGGTGGAGCGCGACGAGCGCGTGCTGCGCGAGGAGGCCGTCGACGTCACGCTGCCGTGGGACCGTGTCCCGCGCGGGGCCCGGCACCCGATCAGCACCATCTCCGAGCGCGTTGCCGACGCGTTCGTCGCGATGGGCTACGAGGTCGCCGAGGGTCCGGAGCTCGAAGCCGAGTGGTTCAACTTCGACGCGCTGAACTTCGGCAAGGACCACCCCGCCCGCCAACTGCAGGACACGTTCTACGTCGGCGAGGAGGACTCCGGCCTGGTGCTGCGTACGCACACCTCGCCGGTGCAGGCCCGCACGCTGCTGCACCGCGACCTGCCGGTGTACGTCGTCTGCCCCGGCCGGACGTACCGCACCGACGAGCTCGACTCGACGCACACGCCGGTGTTCACCCAGGTCGAGGGCCTCGCGGTGGACAAGGGCATCACCATGGCACACCTCAAGGGCACGCTGGACGCCTTCGCCCGCGCGATGTTCGGCGAGAGCTCGAAGACGCGGCTGCGGCCGCACTTCTTCCCGTTCACCGAGCCGTCCGCCGAGGTGGACGTCTGGTTCGAGGAGAAGAAGGGCGGCCCCGGCTGGGTCGAGTGGGGTGGCTGCGGCATGGTCAACCCGAACGTGCTGCGCGCCTGCGGCGTCGACCCCGAGGAGTACTCGGGCTTCGCCTTCGGCATGGGCATCGAGCGCACCCTGCAGTTCCGCAACGGGATCCCGGACATGCGCGACATGGTGGAAGGCGACGTCCGCTTCACCCTTCCCTTCGGAACGGAGGCGTAGTGCGAGTCCCCGTCAGCTGGCTGACCGAGCACCTCGACATCGGCGAGGAGGTCACGCCGCAGGACCTGGCCGACGCGTTCGTCCGGATCGGCATCGAGGTCGACGACCTGAAGCAGCTCGGCCCGGTGACCGGCCCGCTGGTCGTCGGCCGGGTGGCCGACATCGAAGAGCTGACCGAGTTCAAGAAGCCGATCCGGTTCTGCCGCGTCGACGTCGGCGAAGAGGCCGAGGAGCCCACCGAAGCCGCCGGCGACGACGAAGACGAGGACGACGAAGACGGCGACTTCGAGGACGAGGGCCCGCACGGCATCCGGACCCGCGGCATCGTCTGCGGCGCGCGCAACTTCGCCGAGGGCGACCTCGTCGTCGTCGCGCTGCCGGGCGCGGTCCTGCCCGGCGGCTTCACCATCGCGTCCCGCAAGACCTACGGCCGCGTCAGCGATGGCATGATCTGCTCGGCCCGCGAGCTCGGCCTCGGCGAGGACCACACCGGCATCCTCGTGCTGCCCTCGGGCACCGCGAGCCCGGGTGACGACGCGGCCGAGCTGCTCGGCCTCGGCGACACCGTGATCGAGCTGGCCCCGACCCCGGACCGCGGCTACGCGCTGTCGGTCCGCGGCCTCGCGCGCGAGCTGTCGAACGCGCTGGACGTGCCCTTCGGCGATCCGGCGCTGCTGGAGGTCCCGGCGGCCGAGGGCGACGCCTGGCCGGTCCGTGTCGAGGACCCGGAAGGCTGTCCGCGGTTCGTGCTGCGCCGGGTCACCGGCCTGGACGCGACCGCGCCCACGCCGTGGTGGATGCGGCGGCGGCTGATGCTGGCCGGCATCCGGTCCATCTCCCTGGCCGTCGACGTCACCAACTACGTGATGCTCGAGCTGGGCCACCCGCTGCACGCGTTCGCCACCAAGGCGATCCAGGGCGACCTGGTGGTCCGCCGGGCGAAGCCGGGCGAGAAGCTGACCACGCTGGACGACGTCGAGCGCACCCTCGACCCGGACGACGTGATCATCGCCGACGACAGCGGCGTCATCTCGCTCGCCGGCACGATGGGCGGGGCGAGCACCGAGATCACGCCGGAGAGCACCGACGTGCTGCTCGAGGCGGCGCACTGGAACCCGGCCGCGATCAGCCGCACCGCGCGGCGGCACAAGCTGTTCTCCGAGGCCGCGAAGCGGTTCGAGCGGTTCACCGACCCGCAGCTCTGCCCGGCGGCCGTCGAGCTGGCCGCGCGGCTGCTGCGCCAGTACGGCGATGCCGCGATCCAGCCCGGCCGCACCGACGAGGGCGTGGTCGAGCCGAACCCGGCCGTCGTGATGCCGATCAACCTGCCCGACCGGGTCGCGGGCGTGAACTACCAGCGCGGCGTGACCGTCCGCAGGCTCACCCAGATCGGCTGCAAGGTCTCGGTCAGCACGGGCGACGACGGCAAGGGCCTGGTCACCGCGATTCCGCCGAGCTGGCGCGGCGACCTGCGCCAGCCGGCCGATCTCGTCGAAGAGGTGCTGCGGCTGGAGGGCTACGACAGCATCCCGTCGACGCTGCCCGCCGCCCCGGCCGGCCGGGGCCTGACCGACGCCCAGCGGCGCGTCCGGGCGGTTTCCCGGGCGCTCGCCGAGGTGGGATTCGTCGAGGTGCGCCCGTTCCCGTTCGTCGGCGACGCGGTGTGGGACGCCTTCGGCCTCCCGGCCGACGACGTCCGCCGCAACGCGGTGGTGGTCCGCAACCCGCTGGAGGCCGACCGCAACCGGCTGGCCACCACGCTGCTGCCGGGCCTGCTGGACACGCTGCAGCGCAACGTGTCCCGCGGGATGAAGGACGTCTCGCTGTACCAGATCGGCCAGGTGGTGCTGCCTGCGCCGAACCCGCTCAAGGTGCCGGACCTCGGCGTCGCCGAGCGGCCTTCCGACGAGGAACTGGCGCTGCTCGAAGCGGCGGTGCCGCAGCAGCCGCTGCACGTCGCCGTGGTCCTCGCCGGCCAGCGTCACCGGGCGGGCTGGTGGGGCCAGGGCGAGCAGGCGAACTGGGCTGACGCAGTGCAGGCCGCGCGCACGGTCGCGGAGGCGGCCGGGATCGAGCTGACCGTGCAGGCGGCGGACCTGCCGCCGTGGCACCCGGGCCGTTGCGCCCGGCTCCAGGTCGGTGACTGGCCGGTCGGCCACGCCGGCGAGCTGCACCCCAAGGTGGTCGAGGCCCTCGGCCTGCCGCCCCGGACGGTCGCGATGGAGCTGGACCTGGACGCGATCCCGCTGCCGGACTCCCGCCCGGCGCCGAGCGTGTCGGGCTACCCGCCGGTGCTGCTCGACGTGGCCCTGGTCGCGACGGCGGACGTGCCGTCGGCCGACCTGGCCGCGGTCCTGCGCGACGGAGCGGGCGAGCTGCTCGAGGACATCACGCTGTTCGACGTGTACGCGGGCGAGCAGGTCGGCGAGGGCAAGCGATCGCTGGCGTACAAGCTGCGCTTCCGCGCGCCGGACCGCACCCTGACGGTCGACGAGGCCACGAAGGCCCGCGACGCAGCGGTGGCAGCGGCGGGCGAGCGCTTCGACGCAACCCTGCGCGCGTAGCCGCGGCACGGTAGTTCGTTCGGGAGGGGCCGGGAATCCGGCCCCTCTTGGCATTCCGCGCCCAACAATCCGACCGCCCCAGTACGCAGATCGACTCTCCAGGTACGCAAGCCGACCGGCCCGGCACGCGAGTCGACCCTGCAGGTGCGCAAGCCGACCGGCTCGGTACGCGAGTCGACCCTCCAGGTACGCAAGCCGACCGGCCCGGCACGCGAACCCACGCTCCGGGCACCCGTGTCGTCCGTCCGAGTCCGCGTGTCGTCCAGCCGGGTACGTCCCTCGCGGGCCGAACTTCAGCCGATGTGCTTCAACGCCTCCCGCCGTGACAGCCCCGACAGCCCCGGGTGATCGTCCACGAAGCTCCGGACCCAGTCCGGTGCCGTCTTCGCGTACTCGCGCAGGGCCCAGCCGATTCCCTTGCGCAGGAAGAACTCCGGCTCGGCGATCGCCGGCTCGATCGCCCGGGTGAGGCAGGTCGGTGTCCGTGTCCTCCTTCGCCCCGACCTGGCAGATGATCGCCGTGCGGCGGCGCCAGAGGTCGCGGTCCGCGGCCCAGCTCAGCATGATCGGGGTGACCCGGGTCCGATCGGCGCGCAGGATCGGGCCGATCCGGCGGATGGCCAGCTCGTCCACGTGGTCCCACCACGCCCCGCTGACGATCATCTCCTCGTACATCGGCACGAGTTCCGGGTCCTGCCACTGCCGGTACGCCCGGTGTCCGGATAGCGCGACGGCCGCGTACCGCTCCTCGCGGAATTCCGCGGTCCGCCACAACTCCAGGACAGTCGCCGAAAATGTCACCCGATCGGGCAGTATGTGGTCGGCCAGTACCCGCTTGAGAAGCACGCTCCGCTCGGGTGTGGCCACCCCGCGAAACGGCATGGCCGACTTCATGTACGCCTGCATCGCGGGCGCCTTCACCGGGTCGGCCAGCTCGGCCAGCCCGGTGCGGACGGCCTTGACCAGCTGTTCGTCCACGCTCATGCGTCCTCCCGTCGCCTTCCGGCGGTCCGGAGCGTACTGCCGGCCACCGACAGTTCCGGTGCGCGGAGACCGGCGCAGGTACCGACGAAAGACGGATGGCGGAAGTCGCGCCGGTCGACGAGATTGGCGAAGGTTGCCGGTAGTTTCGCCGGAGTCCGGCGAACTCTGTCCAATGCGGATGAAAAGGACGACTGTGAAGAGAATCGTTGCCGCCGTCGCCGCCGCGGGGCTCGCGGCCGGCCTGATGGCCGCCGCGCCCGCCGCTTCGGCGGATCCCGGGGTGCAGTTCAGCCCCGCGCCGATCGCCTGGGGGCCCTGCACTTCGGCCGGCCTGAAGGCCGCGGGCGCGGAGTGCGGCTTCCTCGACGTGCCGATGGACTACACGAAGCCGGGCGGGGCGAAGGTCTCCGTCGCGGTGTCGCGGATCAAGCACAAGACCCCGCAGTCGCAGGGGATCATGCTGGTGAACCCCGGCGGCCCCGGCGGTTCCGGCCTCGGGCTCTCGGTGCTCGGCAAGTACGTGCCGAACCACGCGGGCGACAACTACGACTGGATCGGCTTCGACCCTCGGGGCGTCGGGTCCAGCAAGCCGTCGATCAGCTGCGACGGGAACTACTTCAGCTACGACCGGCCGGCCTACGTGCCGACCACGCCGGGGCTGGAGAAGACGTGGCTCGCCCGTTCGAAGGGCTACGCCGACGCGTGCAAGAAGAACGGCGCGATCCTCGACCACCTCAAGACGACCGACGTCGCGCAGGACATGGACAGCCTGCGCAAGGCGCTGGGCGAGAAGCAGATCAACTACTACGGCTTCTCCTACGGCACCTACCTCGGCCAGGTGTACAGCACGATGTACCCGAAGAACGTCCGCCGGATGGTGCTCGACGGCAACGTCGACCCGCGGAAGGTCTGGTACCAGGCCAACCTCGACCAGGACGTCGCGTTCGACAAGAACATCAAGATCTACTTCGACTGGCTGGCGTCCTACGACAGCGTCTACCACCTCGGCAAGACCGGGTCCGCCGTGGAGAAGCTCTGGTACGACACGCAGCGCAAGCTCGCCAAGAACCCCGCGGGCGGCGTCATCGGCGGCGACGAGTGGACCGACATCTTCCTGCAGGCCGGCTACTACGTCTTCGGCTGGGTCGACATGGCCAAGGCCTTCGACGGCTACGTCCACAAGGGTGACTGGCAGACGCTGAAGGCGCTCTACGACGACTCGAACCCGCCCGGCAACGACAACGGGTTCGCCGTGTACCTCGGCGTGCAGTGCACCGACGTGCAGTGGCCGACCGACTGGAACAAGTGGCGCGCCGACAACTGGCTCACCTACTTCAAGGCCCCGTTCGAGACCTGGGGCAACGCCTGGTTCAACGCGCCCTGCGTGTACTGGCCGGCGAAGGCGGGCAAGCCGGTGGACATCGACGGCCGCAAGGTGGCCGGGGCGCTTCTGATCAGCGAAGAGCTCGACGCCGCCACGCCGTACCCCGGCAGCCTCGAGGTCCGGAAACGGTACCCGAACTCGAGCCTGATCAGCGCGCCGGGCGGCACGACGCACGCCGGCTCGCTGTCCGGGGTGTCCTGTGTGGACGACAAGATCGCCGACTACCTGGCCACCGGCACGCTGCCGAAGCGCCAGCCCGGCAACCACTCGGACGTCCAGTGCAGTCCGGTCCCGCCGCCGGTGCCCGACGGCGCCGCGGCGCAGAAGTCGGACAGCTCCGCGAAGGCCGCCCAGGAGAAGCAGAGCACGCTGGCCCGCCTGCTGCACTTCTGAGCGGAAACCACTCCGCACGGTGCCCCGGTCCGGTTCGCCCGGACCGGGGCACCGTCTTGTCCGCCGGTGTCCCATCGTCGCCTCCCGATCACTGACTGTGGTCGAGGAGAGACGTTAGGGGAAGGGTCCGACAATTTCGGAGCGAAACCGGCCGTGAGCAGCGCGTGGCCGAAAATTGTCGGGGGTGCGCGCTAGCTTCGTGGCATGTCGATCATCGAAGAGCGCCGGACCGAGATCCGGGCACAGGAAATCACCTACCAGATCGCGGTCGCCACCAGGACGGACGACGACCGCGCCGAACCGACCCCCAGGGTCATGATCACGCTCGAAGCCGGCGGTCCCGGCGGTGAAGCGGTCGCCGAGGGCAGCCTCGACCTGGACGTCGCGGTGGCGGCCACGGTGGCCGACCTCGTCGCGGACGGGTTGCTGTCCGCGACCGGCGCGGGCCGGGGGCCGCGGCGAAGATCCGCGGGCCGTCCTGCCCAACAGGGCCGCCCGTGGAACGAGGAGATGGACGCGGAGCTGGAGAGCCGGTGGATCGCGGGGGAGAGCGTCGCGCAGATCGCGACGTACTTCGAGCGCACTCCCGGCGGCATCCGCGCCCGGCTGCCTCGCGTGGGCTGCGACCCGGAGACCCCGGGTTGCTACCTGCCCGTCCCGCCGAGCAGGCGCACGGACCTGGACGCCGGTGAGCCGACCTGAGTGACGGCGGGCCGGTCCACAGTGGACCGGCCCGCCGCCGAGCGGTCGGCGGTACGTGGAGTTTTGTCCCGCGCCAGGAGGGGGAGCAGTGCCTTACCACCGATCAACCCCGCACGCCGGAACCCGCGGCGGCGCGGTCCGCGAGCATTCTCAAGTGCGCCACCAGTTCCGGTGGTTCCTCGACGCTGAATCCGCAGCCCAGCCCCAGCAACCGGAACGCGAGCCAGTCCAAGGTGTCCGGCCGGCTTCGCCATCGGCAGCGGCCGTCGTCGAGGTCGGTCAGCTCGCCGGGTGCCGCGCCGAGGCGGGGTGCCACCCGCGACGCCGGTTCCGCCAGCACCGCCACCGCGCGGTAGGTCGGCACGAGGTCGTAGAGCCGTTCGACGACGTAGGCCGCCAGGTCCGTCGCAGGAGGCTGGCGCGGGAGGGCGCGGCCGCCGGTCGCCTGGGCGTCGCGCACGCGGTCGGCGCGGAGACGCGCCAGTCCGCGCGGTCGAGGTCGTACGCCACCAGGTACCAGCGGCGCCCGGTGGCCACCAGCCGGAGCGGCTCGGCCCGGCGTCGCGTCTCGGTCCCGTCGTTCGCGCGGTAGCGGAAGCGGACCGTCTCGCGGTTGGTGATCGCGGCGGCGAACACCGTCAGCTGCGCCGGGTCGACGGCCGGGCCCGTGGCCGGCACGGCGACCGTCGCTGTGCCGATCGTGCCCACCCGGCGGCGCAGCCGCGCCGGCAGGACCTGCTCCAGCTTGGCCAGCGCCCGCACGGAGGCCTCCTCGATCCCGGAGACGGTCTGCCCGGCGGCGGTCCGCAGTCCCACCGCGATCGCGACGGCTTCGTCGTCCTCGAGCACGAGGGGCGGCATCGCGGTGCCGGCCACCAGCCGGTAGCCGCCCGCGACGCCCCGGCTGGCCTCGACCGGATAGCCGAGCTCGCGCAGCCGCTCGACATCGCGGCGGATCGTGCGCGGGCTGACGCCCAGCCGGCCGGCCAGCTCGCTGCCCGGCCACTCGCGAGGCGTCTGGAGCAGGGAAAGCAGGCCGAGCAGCCGCGCCGGGGTGTCCGTCATCCGCTCAGCATCCCAAGGTGGCGGGGACCACTTCCCGGTAATCCTGTTTGTTTAGCCTTGCAAGGGCGTGCATAATCATGCGTATGACGGTGAACATCGCGGTGGCCGGAGCCAGCGGGTACGCGGGCGGCGAACTGCTGCGCCTGCTCCTGGCCCATCCCGAGGTCGAGATCGGCACGCTCACGGCCGCCAGCAGCGCGGGCACGAAGCTCGGCGTCCACCAGCCCCACCTCGTCCCCCTCGCCGACCGGGTCCTCGCCGAGACGACGCCGGAAACCCTCGCCGGCCACGACGTCGTGTTCCTCGCGCTGCCCCACGGGCATTCCGCGGAGATCGCGGCTCGGCTCGGCCCGGACGTCCTGGTCGTCGACCTCGGCGCCGACCACCGACTGGCCGACCCGGCCGACTGGCAGCGCTGGTACGGCGGCGACCACGCCGGCCAATGGCCGTACGGCCTGCCTGAACTGCCCGGTGCCCGCGAGCAGCTGACCGGGGCCAAGCGCGTCGCCGTGCCCGGCTGCTTCCCGACCGGCGGGTCGCTGGCCCTGGCGCCGGCGTTCGCCGCCGGGCTGATCGAGCCGGACGTCACGGTCGTCGCCGTCACCGGCACCTCCGGTGCCGGCAAGAGCCTCAAGCCGAACCTGCTCGGCTCGGAGGTGATGGGCTCGGCGAGCGCGTACGGCGTCGGCGGGGCCCACCGCCACACGCCCGAGTTCGCGCAGAACCTCTCGGCCGTCGCGGGGGAGAAGGTCACCGTGTCCTTCACCCCGGTGCTCGCGCCGATGCCCCGCGGCATCCTCACCACGGCGAGCGCCCCGCTGAAGGACGGCGTCGACGAGGCCGCCGCCCGCGCGGCGTACGAGAAGGCCTACGACGCGGAACCGTTCGTCCAGCTGCTGCCCGCGGGCGCCTGGCCGACCACGTCGGCGACGCTCGGCTCGAACAACGTCCAGCTGCAGGTCACGGTGGACGCCGACGCGCGGCGCCTGGTCGTCGTCGCCGCGATCGACAACCTCACCAAGGGCACCGCGGGCGGTGCCGTCCAGTCGATGAACCTCGCCCTCGGTTTCCCCGAGACCACCGGCCTTTCCACCGTAGGAGTCGCACCGTGACCGTCACCGGGCCCCAGGGCTTCCGCGCCGCCGGCATCGCCGCCGGTATCAAGGCCTCCGGCGCGCTCGACTTCACGCTGGTCGTCAACGACGGCCCGCTCGACGTCGCGGCGGGCGTGTTCACGCGCAACGTCATCAAGGCCGCGCCGGTGCTGTGGTCGCAGGAGGTGCTCAAACAGCAGCGGCTCAAGGCCGTCGTCCTCAACTCGGGCGGCGCCAACGCGGCCACCGGTCCCGGTGGCTTCCAGGACACCCACGCCACGGCCGAAAAGGTGGCCGAAGTGCTGCAGGCGGGCGCGATCGAGGTCGCCGTGTGCTCCACCGGCCTGATCGGCGAACGGCTGCCGATGGACGCGGTCCTGTCCGGGGTGGACACCGCGTTCAAGGCGCTCGATGCGAGCGCCGAAGCGAGCCTGAACGCGGCCACGGGCGTGATGACCACCGACACGAAGCCCAAGCAGGCCTTCGCGAAGCACGACAGCGGCTGGAGCGTCGGCGGTTTCGCGAAGGGCGCGGGCATGCTCGCGCCGAACCTCGCCACCATGCTCTCGGTGCTGACCACCGACGCCGTGGTGGACAAGGAGAGCCTCGACCGGGCCCTGCGCGCGGCCACCCACGTCACCTTCGACCGCCTCGACGTCGACGGCGGCACGTCCACCAACGACACGGTCCTGGTCCTGGCCTCCGGCGCGAGCGGGGTCGAGCCGAGCGAGGCCGAGCTGACCGACCTGCTCACCAAGGTCAGCCTCGACCTGGTCCTCCAGCTGCGCGCGGACTCCGAAGGCGCCACTAAGGACGTCAACATCACCGTCCAGGGTGCCGAGTCCGAAGCCGACGCGATCGCGGTCGCCCGCACGATCGCCGAGGACAACCTGGTCAAGACGGCGCTGTTCGGCTCCGACCCGAACTGGGGCCGGATCGCGATGGCGCTCGGCCGGGTCCCGGCGCGGATCGACCCGGAAACCGTGTCGATCACGATCAACGGAGTCACCCTGTTCGCGCGGGGGATGCCCGGCGCCGACCGGTCCGAGGCCGACCTCACCGGCCGCGCCATCGAGATCGTCGTCGACCTCGGCGTCGGCGGCGAAGCGGCGACCATCTACACCACCGATCTTTCGCACGGTTACGTCGAAGAGAACAGCGCGTACTCCTCATGACCCAGGAGGCACTGATTTCCGCGGACGAGAGACTCGCGACGGCGGCCGAGAAGGCCGGGGTCCTCATCGAAGCGCTGCCGTGGCTGCAGCGGTTCCACGGCGCGACGGTGGTGGTCAAGTACGGCGGCAACGCCATGATCGACGACGAGCTGAAAGCGGCCTTCGCCGAGGACATGGTGTTCCTCCGGCTGGCCGGCCTGCGCCCGGTCGTCGTGCACGGCGGCGGCCCGCAGATCACCGCGATGCTGAAGCGCCTCGGCGTCGAAGGCGAGTTCAAGGGCGGCCTGCGCGTCACCACGCCGGAGACGATGGACATCGTCCGGATGGTGCTCACCGGCCAGGTCAGCCGCGAGCTCGTCGGGCTGATCAACGCCCACGGGCCGTACGCCGTGGGCATCTCCGGCGAAGACGCGCGGCTGTTCACCGCCGAGCGCAAACAGGCCACTGTGGACGGTGAGCAGGTCGATATCGGGCTCGTCGGCGAGGTCGCCGAGGTCAACCCGGACGCGGTGCTCGACATCGTGAACGCCGGGCGCATCCCGGTGGTCTCCACCGTCGCCCCGGACGTCGAGGGCGTCGTGCACAACGTCAACGCCGACACCGCCGCGGGTGCGCTCGCGGCCGCTTTGGGCGCCGAGAAGCTCGTCGTGCTCACCGACGTCGAAGGCCTCTACGCGAACTGGCCCGACCGCTCGTCGCTGATCGACCGCATCCGCGTCGACCGCCTCGAGCCGATGCTGCCCACCCTGGCCAGCGGCATGATCCCGAAGATGGAGGCGTGCGTGCGCGCCATCCGCGGCGGCGTGCGCCGGGCGCACGTGATCGACGGCCGCCTCGCCCACTCGGTGCTGCTGGAGGTCTTCACCTCGCGCGGCATCGGCACCATGGTCTTCCCCGAAACGGAGCTCCCGTGACCGACCTTCAGTCCAATGTGGACGGCCAGCAGCACTGGCAGTCCGCCCTGATGGACAACTACGGCACCCCGGCGCTGACGCTCGTCCGCGGCGAAGGCGCGAAGGTGTGGGACGCCGACGGCAAGGAGTACGTCGACCTGGTCGGCGGCATCGCCGTGAACGCGCTGGGCCATGCGCACCCGGCGGTCGTCGAGGCCGTCACCACGCAGGTCAAGCAGCTCGGCCACACCTCG
The DNA here is from genome assembly GCF_036227105.1 of Amycolatopsis sp. NBC_01488. NCBI lineage: Bacteria > Bacillati > Actinomycetota > Actinomycetes > Pseudonocardiales > Pseudonocardiaceae > Amycolatopsis > Amycolatopsis sp. NBC_01488. The sequence continues at coordinate 5,853,166 of NZ_CP109434.1, forward strand.
AACCTGTACGTCAACCCGGTGGCCGTCGAGCTGGCCGAAGCGCTGCTCGACGTCGCCGGCCTCACCGGCCACGGCAAGGTGCTCTTCGTCAACTCCGGCGCCGAGGCCAACGAAGCCGCGCTGAAGATCAGCAGGCTGACCGGCCGCACCAAGGTGATCGCCGCCGAGGGCGCGTTCCACGGCCGGACCATGGGCGCGCTGACGCTGACCGGTCAGCCCGGCAAGCGCGACCCGTTCAAGCCGCTGGTGCCCGGGGTGGAGCACGTGCCGTTCGGGGACGTCGCAGCGCTGAAGGCCGCCGTCGACACCGAGACCGCGGCCGTCTTCCTGGAGCCGGTGCTCGGCGAGGCGGGCGTCATCCCGGCACCCGACGGCTACCTGCAGGCCGCCCGCGAGATCACCAAGGCCACGGGCACGCTGCTGGTGCTCGACGAGGTGCAGACCGGCCTCGGCCGGCTCGGCACCTGGTTCGGCTACCAGCAGACCGGCATCGTCCCGGACGTGATCACGCTGGCGAAGGGCCTCGGCGGCGGCTTGCCGCTGGGCGCGGTGATCGGCGTCGGCGCGGCCGGCGACCTGCTCAAGCCCGGCCAGCACGGCACCACCTTCGGCGGCAACCCCGTGTGCTGCGCGGCCGGCCTGGCCGTGCTCAAGACGATCGCCGCGGACGGCCTCCTCGACCACGTCTCGGCGCTGGGCAAGGACATCGCGGCGGGCGTCGAGGCGCTCGGCCACCCGCTCGTCGCCGGGGTGCGCGGCAGCGGGCTGCTGCTCGGCATCGCGTTGCGGCAGCCCGTCTCGGGCGCGGTCGCCAAGGCCGTGCAGGACGCCGGCTACCTCGTCAACCCGGTCGCGCCGGACACCATCCGGCTCGCGCCGCCGCTCGTGCTCGACGGCGACCAGGCCCAGGGCTTCCTCACCGCACTCCCGAACGCGCTCGACACCACCACGAAGGACGCCGACTGATGCTCCGCCACTTCCTCCGCGACGACGACGTCAGCCCCGCCGAGCAGAAGGCCATCCTCGACCTCGCCGACGCGCTGAAAGCCGACCCGCTGGGAAACAAGACGCTCGCCGGCAAGTCGGTCACCGCGATCTTCGAGAAGAACTCGACCCGCACGCGGTTCTCGTTCGAGGTCGGCATCAGCCAGCTCGGCGGGCATCCGGTGATCGTCGACGGCCGCTCGATGCAGCTCGGCCGCGAAGAGACGATCGAAGACACGTCGCGGGTGCTGTCGCGGTACGTGGACGGCATCGTGTGGCGGACCTTCGCGCAGAAGCGCATCGAGGCGATGGCCACGGCGGCGTCGATCCCGGTCGTCAACGCGCTGACCGACGAGTTCCACCCGTGCCAGGCACTCACCGACCTGATGACGATCCGCGAGCGCAAGGGCAAGCTCGCCGGGCTGACCCTCGTCTACCTGGGTGACGGCGCCAACAACATGGCGCACTCGCTGCTGCTCGCCGGGGTCACCGCCGGGATGCACGTCCGGGTCGTCTCGCCGCTCGGGTTCCAGCCCGACCAGCAGGTCACGCTCGACGCGAAGAGGCGCGGCGAGGAGACCGGCGGCACGGCCACGGTCTTCACCGATCCGTACGAGGCGGTCGACGGCGCGGACGTGCTCGTCACCGACACGTGGACGTCGATGGGGCAGGAGAACGACGGCCTCGACCGGGTGGGCCCGTTCCGCGCCCTGCAGGTCAACGCCGAGCTGCTGAAGAAGGCCGCGGACGACGCGATCGTCCTGCACTGCCTGCCCGCGCACCGCGGCTGGGAGATCACCGACGAGGTGATCGACGGGCCGGCCAGCGCGGTCTGGGACGAAGCCGAGAACCGGCTGCACGCCCAGAAAGCTCTGCTCGTCTGGCTGTTCGAAGAGAGCCGGCGATGACCAGCAGCCGGGTGGGGCGGCAGGCGCGGATCACCGAGCTGGTGTCCACGATGACGATCCGCAGCCAGACCGAGCTTGCCAAGCTGCTGGCCGCCGAGGGCATCGACGTCACCCAGGCGACGCTGTCGCGCGACCTCGACGAGCTGGGCGCGGTCAAGCTGCGCGGGCCGGACTCGGGCGCGCCGGTCTACGTGATCCCCGAGGACGGCAGTCCCGTCCGTGGGGTGCAGGGCGGCACGTCGCGGCTCTCCCGGCTGCTCGCGGAGCTGATGGTCTCGGCCGACTCGTCGGGCAACTTGATGGTTCTGCGGACGCCGCCCGGCGCGGCGCAGTTCCTGGCCAGTGCCATCGACCGGGCGGCGCTCGAAGAGGTCGTCGGCTCGATCGCGGGCGACGACACGGTCGCCGTCATCGCCCGGGAACCCTTGTCCGGCAAGGAGTTGGCCGAACGCTTCGCGGCCCTCGCGCACCGTTCGGCACAGGAACAAGGAGACGAAGGACCACCATGACCGTGCTCGCCGACATCTTCCCGGCCGAGGGTGAGTTCCTCGCGCCGGACGAGGTCGTCGTCACCTTCGATCGCGGCGTTCCGGTGGCGATCGACGGCGAGACGGTCTCCGTCGCCGAAGCGCGCTGGATGCTGGGCGCGCGCGGCGAGGCGCAGAGAATCGGCCGCGGCGAGGCGTGTGCCGCGCTCGAACGGCGGCCCGGCCGCGGATGCGCCAGTCTGACCACTGCCGTGTCGGGCGAGGTCCGCCTGGTCCTGTACGACGGCCGGATCACGGTCGCCTGATTTCGGCAATCGACGAACACATCGAGGAGAAGCGAGAACAGTGAGCGGGAACGAGCAGCCGGTGCAGCTGTGGGGCGGCCGGTTCGCCAGCGGTCCGGCCGAGGCGATGGCCGCGCTGAGCGCGTCGACGCACTTCGACTGGCGCCTGGCGCCCTACGACATCGCCGGGTCGCGCGCGCACGCTCGCGTGCTGCGCAAGGCGGGCCTGCTCACCGAAGACGAGCTCGCCGGCATGCTGACCGCGCTGGACACGCTCGCCCAGGACGTCGCGTCCGGCGAGTTCACCCCGACGATCGCCGACGAGGACGTGCACACGGCGCTTGAGCGCGGCCTGCTCGAGCGGGCGGGCACCGAGCTCGGCGGCAAGCTGCGCGCCGGCCGGTCGCGTAACGACCAGGTGGCCACGCTCTTCCGGATGTGGCTGCGCGACGCCGCCCGCCGCGTCGTCGCCGGCACCCTCGAGGTCGTCGACGCGCTGGTGTCCCAGGCGAAGCGGCACCCGGACGCGATCCTGCCCGGCCGCACGCACCTGCAGCACGCCCAGCCGGTGCTGCTCGCCCACCACCTGATGGCCCACGGCCAGGCACTGCTGCGCGACGTCTCGCGGCTGCAGGACTGGGACGCGCGCACGGCCGAGTCGCCGTACGGCTCGGGCGCGCTGGCCGGCTCGTCGCTGGGGCTCGACCCCGAAGCCGTCGCCGAGGAGCTGGGCTTCGCGACGAGTGTCGAGAACTCCATCGACGGCACCGCTTCGCGTGACTTCGTCGCCGAGTTCGCCTTCGCGGTCGCGATGCTCGCGGTGAACCTGTCCCGGATCGCCGAAGAGGTGATCATCTGGAACACCGCCGAGTTCGGCTACGTGACTCTCGACGACGCCTGGGCGACCGGCAGCTCGATCATGCCGCAGAAGAAGAACCCGGACGTCGCCGAGCTGACCCGCGGCAAGGCCGGCCGGCTGATCGGCAACCTCACCGGCCTGCTCGCCACGCTCAAGGCGCAGCCGCTGGCCTACAACCGCGACCTGCAGGAGGACAAGGAGCCGGTGTTCGACTCGGTCGAGCAGCTCGAGCTCCTGTTCCCGGCGATCGCCGGCATGCTCGCCACGCTGACGTTCCACACCGACCGGCTCGCCGAGCTGGCCCCGGCCGGGTTCACGCTGGCCACCGACATCGCGGAGTGGCTGGTGCGCCAGGGTGTCCCGTTCCGCGTCGCGCACGAGGCCGCGGGCGAAAGCGTCCGCGTCGCCGAGTCCCGCGGCGTGGGCTTGGACGAGCTGACCGACGAGGAGTTCGAGAAGATCAACCCGGCGCTCACCCCCGAGGTGCGGGCCGTGCTCACCGTCGAAGGCTCGGTGAAGTCCCGCGACGCCCGCGGCGGCACCGCGCCGGTCCGGGTGGCCGAGCAGCGCGCACGGCTCGAAGAGCGCGTCACCACTGCGCGCCAGTGGCTCAACTGACCTGAGGCCGAGGCCGGCCGGGCGCGGACTGCCGTGCCCGTCCGGTGGTCGGGCAGCTTCGCCCGCACCGCCGGGATCACGGTCTCGACGCAGCGTGCCTTCGGCCGCGATCGGACCGATCGTTACGCTGTCCGTCGCAGGACAGCCCGAGGGAGGAGCCCGTTTGAGCGGCGACGCAGGCCGGTTGTTCACCC